>JBHIAD010000210.1:0-1579 GCA_046758405.1 Methylomirabilales bacterium (SeqCode) | reverse complement strand
GGGATTCGGGTTCGGGGGCGGACCGGCGTGTGGGTCGGGGACGAGAAGGTGGCCTCGATCGGCGTTCGCATCAGCCGATGGATCACCTGGCACGGCTTTGCCCTCAACGTGACCACCGACCTGACTCCCTTCGGCTGGTTCGTTCCCTGCGGGCTTCCGCGTGTCCGCATGACCTCCATGGCCCGTCTCCTCGGCTGCGATCCTGGCTTCGAGCGGGTGCTGGAACGCGTGGTCTGGCATTTCGGGAGGGTGTTTGCCCTCGAACCGGTCACCCGCGACGCGGCCGAGATTGTGATGACCCCCTCGCTGTCGGCTTGATGGCCCAGGAAGGCTGCGCTGGCGGGTGGCCATGTCGATCACCGAGACCGTTCCCGTGATCCCGTACATCGACGCCCACACCCACATGCACGTCCTCCCCTGGGATGAGTGGGAGCGCCTGGGGATGTGCGGGATGCGGGCGGCCGTCCTGTCGGCCGGGACACCGTATGCCAGACCGGTGGTGCTCACGGCCGTCCCCGGGCCGGATGACATCCAACGGGCGTGGGATGAGGCCATCCGGCTGGCCCGGGAGGCTCCGGCCACGCACTTCTTCCACCTCTTTGTCGCCGTGGGAATCTCCCATGCCACCCGCGTGCGCGACTGGGAGTCTCTCCTCGACCGGATGGCCGACCCTCTCCGCGATCCCCTGGTTGTTGCCGTCGGGGAAATGGGCCTCGACCCCTTTCAGGTCTTCGAGATGAGCTGGAGCCTCGAAGAGCAGTCGGAGGTCCTGCGGGGGCAGCTGGAGGTGGCCAAGGCCCTTGACAAGCCCTTCATCCTGCACACCCCCTCCCCGAAGAAGCGGGCCCTGGTGAGCAAGGGTGGGACGGCCTTACCAGCCGATGTCAAACGGCACTGCCTCCACCGGTCCCTCGCGGTGATCGAGGCAGTTGGGTTCGACCAGGAGCGGCTCGTGGTCGATCACTGCGACGAGGAGACCTTGGCCTTTGTGCTCGCCGAGACCTCGGCCCACGCCGGGATCAGCATCGGGGTGGCCCTGCGGGATCTCACCCCGCGGGCCGTCGCCCGAATGGTGGAGGCCCACGGGCCGGATCGCATCCTCTTGAACTCGGACTTGGTCGGCTACACGGCCTATGATCTCCTCGCCCTGCCGGCGACCTTTCGCGAGATGCGCCGCCTCGGGCTCCCGGACTCGACCATCCACCGAGTGGCCTTCGAGAATGCCCGTGCGTTCTACGGCTTGCCCCTTCCTGTCAGTAAGTCGGGGTGAGGCGGTATCCGGTGAGGGCGCGCGACACTCGCGCAGGAGGGCGCACCGGGGGGGATCTGTCGTGAACCGCGGGGCGGCCTTTCGCCAAGGGATCCGGGCCGCGATTCCGGTGTACCTGGGGTTCTTCAGTGTCACCCTGGCCATCGGGATCGCCGCCCAGGCCGCGGGGCTCTCCCTGCTCGAGATCCTCTGGATGTCTGCCGCGGTCTTCGCCGCCCCGGCCCAGTTTGCCGCGATCGAACTCTTGCCCGGTGGGGGGCACACCGGGCAGATCCTCCTCAGCACCCTCTTCATCAATCTCCGGTTTGC
>JBHIAD010000209.1:0-1679 GCA_046758405.1 Methylomirabilales bacterium (SeqCode) | reverse complement strand
ATGATGCGCGGATCGTGATTCAGGGCAGCGGGAACGTCGGTGGGACCGCCGCTTGCATGTGTTACCGGGCAGGCTGGCGGGTGGTGGGGATCAGTGACCGCTTGGGAGGCCGATACAACCCCGGCGGTCTCAACATCCCCGCCCTCTTCACGGCCCTTGCAGAGGGCGCGAAAGTTTCCGAGGTCCCCGATGGGGAGCCGACGTCGAACGCGGAACTGCTGACGCTGCCCTGCGACATCCTCATCCCGGCCGCCGTGAGTGGACAGCTCCATGCCGATAACGCCGCGGCGATCCAGGCGCGCCTCATCGTCGAGGGGGCGAATGGCCCCACCACCCCGGAGGCAGACAGTATCCTGCGGGAACGGAAGGTCGTGGTGATCCCCGATATCCTCGCGAACGCCGGCGGCGTGACGGTTTCCTACTTCGAGTGGGTGCAGGACCTGCAGTTCTACTTCTGGAAGGAGCAGGAGATCATCAGCCGGCTGCACGAGATCATGATCGCCGCGTACCGACGCGGTTCCCAGGTGGCGGAGGCGGAGAAGGTGGATCTCCGAACGGGTGCCATGATCCTGGCCGTGCGCCGGGTGACCGAGGCCCACCGACTGCGGGGACTCTATCCATAGCCGGCACCAAACCGCGGAGACCCGAGCACCATGAGGGGCCGTCGCGTGCTGGCCCGCAGGCTCCATCAGGTCCAGTGCACGCCCAGCACCGCGGAAGGGAGCACCCAGCTCGACGGCAGTGGAGCCCGGGAGTGGACCACCGGCCCCCAGCCCCGAAAGAGAGCAGGCACAGTATCGATGGCCATCAATGCAGGTCGAGGAGGGCGGAGGGAATCTCCTCTCTGAGGGCTTCTGCGTCGCTTTCGTAGATGACCTGGAGATCGGTCTCCGGGATCCGCGCAAAGGCCTCGACGATCCCAGGATCAAACTGGATCCCCTGGTACTTGCGCATCTCGGCGACGATGTCGTCATGAGAGAAGACCGCATTCCGGTATCGCCGCCGGGACATCATGGCGTCGTAGGTGTCGGCAACTGCGAGAATGCGCGCCTCGATCCGGATCGCCTCGCCCGTGAGTCCCGCCGGATAGCCCGACCCGTCGTAGCGCTCCTGGTGCTGCAAGACGATGTCGGTAATCCCCCGCAGGAATTTCAGATGCTCAAGGATTCGGGCGCCGATGGCCGGGTGGGCCTCCATGATCTTCCGCTGCTCCGGGGTGAGCTTACTGGCACTTTTCAGAATCTCGTCCGGGACGCCGATCTTCCCGATATCGTGGAGCGGACCGGCAAGCCGGAGGTTGTTCAGGGTCTCCTCGGATAACTTCATCTCGCGGGCTACGCGCAGTGCGACCTTGGTCACGCGGGCCGAATGGTTCCGCGTGTACTCATCCCGGGCATCGAGGACCGCCGAGAGTGACCGCAGGGTCTCCACCAGGTTCCGTTTGATTTCCGAATAGAGTTGGGCGTTCTCCAAGGCGGCCGCCATTTGACCGCTCAAGGTCAACAAGATGGCGAGATGCCGATCGGTGAAGGTCCCGGGACTCACCGCGCCGAGCTCGACGGTCCCCACCAAGCGCTCCCCCTGCAGGAGGGGAATCCCGACGTAGGAGCCCACTGGCATCCCCCCCCAGCATTCGCGCGAACTCGGGGTGATCCCCGTGGCGTCCCCCGGACCGACCA
>JBHIAD010000208.1:0-1682 GCA_046758405.1 Methylomirabilales bacterium (SeqCode) | reverse complement strand
TCTGGACCCATTCCCTCCTGACCCTCAGAGCCCTCGAGGGCCTGTGGCGCGGACCAGTCGTGAAGGGCCTTGCACGGGCTCCCATCGCCTTGACGGCGGGGCTCGACGACCCGGTCGACGGAGCCATCAGCCGCGGCATCCTGCTGAAGCTCGTTGCCCTCTTCCACGATGTGGGGAAGGTGGGCACCAGGCGACAAGTTGGTACGGGGCCGATCCGGTTTCCCGGCCACGCCGAGGCGGGTGCCACCCTGTTCGCGGTAATCGCCGGACGCCTGGCGCTCGGTCGGCGCCCCACCGAGCGTGGCGCGCAGGCCATCCGCCATCACCTGCGCCCCCTGATGCTGAGCCAGGGGCCCCAGGTGACCCGCCGGGTCGCCTACCGGTTCTTCCGTGATGTCCGGCCGGTGGCGGAGGAAGTCCTGTGCCTCGGCCTTGCCGACAATTGGGCCAAGGCGTGGCGCAAAGGGCGCACCTTCGTGCGGGTCGAGCGGACGGTCCGTGCCCTCCTCGCCTTCGCGCCCTTGCTGACCCGGCCAACCCACCTGCTGGACGGACATGCGATTCAGACAGTGCTCGGCATCGGGCCCGGGCCACTGGTCGGCTACCTCCTCCGAATTGTCCAGGAACGCGGGGCCCTGGGAGAGCTCCGCAGTGCCGAGGAGGCGGTCGCCTTTCTCCTGGCGCAGCGGGAGTCTCTCGAAAAAGCCTTCCGGGAGGGGGAGGTACACGGCGGAGGTCCTTGACCTGGCGCAGGGTGGATGGTAATAGGACACGCAGGATGCGTGAGGGATTCCGGTGGAGGAGCTGTCGGAGAAGGAACGCCGAGGTGGCCTGAGACACCTCCTATGGGGGTTCGTGATCCTGTTGCTCCTCCTCTTCACGCTGGCGTTGTGCTCGCTCCCATCGGGAGGGGTCGGTGATTTTCAGGGTCCTTCGGCTGGGCGGGCCGTCTCGAGCGTCCTCGAGCGAGAGAACGGTTGGGTGCGGAGAGCGGGGACAGCGGGGACGCGCTCGGTGACGGGCCCTTCTTGCGGTTACCGCTGCGTGTGAGTGGCCCATCGGAGCCGGCTGATTCCGATGCTTCGCCAGGCAGGATCGG
The DNA here is from genome assembly GCA_046758405.1 of Methylomirabilales bacterium (SeqCode). GTDB lineage: Bacteria > Methylomirabilota > Methylomirabilia > Methylomirabilales > CSP1-5 > JBHIAD01. The sequence goes on along the minus strand of JBHIAD010000208.1, from coordinate 583 downwards.
GGGCCTGGCCCTCCGGAGATGCGGGATGGCGGCACACGGAGTCCGATGGGTGCTCCCATGGCTGCTCCTCTTCGCGGGCAGCGCGTGCGCACGGGGCGACGAGGCGGCCCAAGTTGCGGAAGCCTTTGTGACCCGATACTACGTCGAAGCGAACCTGACGGAGGCAAGGGCCCTGGCTACGGGCCTTGCACAGGATAAGCTTGCGCGGGAGATCGACCTGATTCAGGGAGTCCCACGGACGTCACAGACGATGGACCGAACGATCACCTACCGCCTTGCCGGGGAGAAACGAGTCGGCCAGGGGAAAATCTTTTATGTCTATGATTTGATGATTACTGCCTCGGGACGGAGCTTCCGACGGCGGACAACAATCGCGACCGGTCAGGAAAACGGGCGCTGGTGGGTGACCAATTACCTGGAGAGCCCACTCGAAGGTCCCTAGTGGGTTCCCACCAACCGCTCGCCGAGGGCGCGCGTAGGGTGGATCCCCTTGACAGGTGCTGCCTGCTGGGGTACAACGCCGGTGGGGCGGGAGTAATTCAGCGGTAGAATGCCAGCTTCCCAAGCTGGACGTCGCGGGTTC
>JBHIAD010000207.1:0-1709 GCA_046758405.1 Methylomirabilales bacterium (SeqCode) | reverse complement strand
CCTGGCGAACCAGTTTCACCATCAGGAGCGGAATGACACCCCATTTACACCCGCGATCCAGGTCATCTTTGCCCTGCGACAGGCGCTGGTGGAGCTCAAGGAGGAGGGGGTCTCTCGGCGGGTCCAACGCTACCAGGAAGCCGCCGCGACCCTTCGTTCCGGGATGGAGGCCTTGGGGTTTCGCATCATGGTTCCTGCTGGACACCGGTCGAACACGGTGACGACCTTTTCCCTCCCGCAGGGGGTCACCTATCCGGAATTGCACGACGCCCTGAAAGCCCGCGGCTACGTAATCTATGCGGGTCAGGGAGACCTGAAGCACCGGGCCTTCCGGATCGCGAACATGGGGACCCTCACCGCGGCGGACATGGAAGGGGTCGTTGCGGCCTTCCGGAAGTTGCTGAGAGAGCGGGGGCTCACCCGCGTGGAGCGGTAGGATTGGCCGGCGCCGTTGCTCCCCTCGGGGTGTTCGGCTGCTGGAGGTGAAAGGGATGCCGGTTCTGGTCACGTTCCTTGGGGGGGCCGCGCTCCTGGTGTATGGGATGCGCCTCATCCGCGACGGCCTACAGCGCCTCGCCGGGGGCAAGCTTCGGGGCCTGCTCGGCTCGTGGACCGATCGCCCGGCCAAAGGGCTGCTGGCCGGGGCGGTGGTGACCGCCCTGATGCAGTCCTCCACCGCCACCTCGGTGATGCTGGTGGGCTTTACCAGCGCCGGACTCATGACGCTTTCCCAGGCGCTCGCGGTCATCCTCGGTGCCGATGTTGGGACCACACTGACCGTGCAGCTCCTCGCCTTCCGTATCTTGGATTATGGTCTCGTCTTTGTCGCGGTGGGCGTCGCGCTCCTCTTGTGGCCCACGCGCCGGAGTCTTCGGGATCTGGGAACACCCATCCTGGGATTCGGCCTGCTCTTCTTTTCGATCAAGCTGATGGGGGATGGCATGAGCCCCGTAAAGGGATCCCCGATCCTCGAGGATCTCCTCACAGGCCTCACCACGCAGCCGCTCCTCGGGATCGCCGCCGCCGCGGTCTTTGCCTTTCTGGTGCACAGCTCCGCGGCAACGATCGCCATCGCGCTCAGTCTGGCGCTCGAGGGGATTCTGAATCTTCAGGCGGCGCTGCCGATCATCATCGGAGCGAATCTCGGGACGTGTGGCACGGCTCTGCTCTCGAGCATCGGGACCGGCGCAGAGGCCAGGCGGGTCGCCTGGTCGCATCTCCTCTTCAAGGGGGTCGGGGCCGCCGTCCTCCTTCCCCTCCTCCCACAGTTCGCGTGGATGGTCGAAGCCGCGGGCGGAGATCTCCCCCGTCAGATCGCAAACGCCCACACCCTGTTTAATGTTGGGATTGCCCTGGCCTTCCTCCCGTTCACCGGGCCGGTGGCGCGCGTGGTGACCCGCCTCGTCCCGACGGAGACCCAGGAGGTGACACCGGGGCAACCACGGTACCTCGACACGCGGATCATAGACACGCCTTCCCGTGCCCTCGGGCAGGCGACGCGCGAAGCCCTGCGTGTGGCCGACGTGGTCTCGGACATGCTGCGGGGGGCCGGCCAGGTTCTGGTCCACCCGGACCCTGACATGATCGAGCGGGTGCAGCGGATGGACAACCAGGTGGACAACCTGGATCGGGAGATCAAGCGATACCTCGCCCGTCTCGCCCAGGAGGAACTCACGCAGGAGCAATCCCGGCGTGAGCTTGCCGTCATG
>JBHIAD010000206.1:0-1713 GCA_046758405.1 Methylomirabilales bacterium (SeqCode) | reverse complement strand
TTTGTTAATAGGCATGTTTCAAAAATATAACCATTGAGTATACTGACCAGTGTATGACGGCCATTCCAGTTTCGGTTCTTGCCGGGATTTTTCCTTCCTTTCCAATCACTTGTCAACCAGTTTCTGGTCGCCATCCAGCCGGCAAACTCTGACCAGGATAATCCCAATATACCTGCCATGGGGCCACCACCTACCCAGACAGGGCATCGGCCGGACTGCGAGCCCCTCCCCCCACGATTGAAAACAGTGGTGGTCCCATCCATTGAGAAGATTTCAACTACAAATCACTCCACGGCTAAGATCGTATGAGTTGGCCCAATCTGTTCCAAGATATGTATTCTTCTCGGCGGACCCAAGGGGTGGCGCGTGGCGGTCTAGTGCCCGCGTTTTCCCTCCAGTTCGCGCCGCACCACCTTGATCTCCTCCAGCACCTCGCCCTGGGACACCAGCCCCTTCCGCACCGGGGCGCGCATCAGGGCCTCCTGCTCGGAGAGGCAGGAGAGGAGGAGTCCCTCGCAGGTGGCCTCCGGGACTCAGGACGTGTCGATGATGTCCAGGACCCCCCGGAGATCGGGGACCTCGTGCGCCGGGGCGAGTTGCGGGTCGATGACTGTGTCGCCGAAGCGGTTGACCCAGACCGTCCGGATGCCGACCGCCGTGGCGCCCATGGCATCCGTGGCCGAGCCCGCGACATGGAGCAGCTCCTCCGCCCGCACCCCCAGCAGGTCCAGCGCCTTGCAGTAGACGGATGGATGGGGCTTGAATAGCCCGCCCTCCGGAGAGATGATGTGATCAAAGGCGACCGGCAGCGTAGAGAGCAAGACCCGGAGCATCTCTGGATCCCCGTTGGAGAGCACGCCGAGGACGCCGGGACGCCGGCGCACCTCCTGGAGGACCTCGGCGACCTCCGGCCAGGGCCGCAGGTGCTCCCAGGCGCCGACTAACGCGCGCATCTCCTCAGGGGTCAGGGGGGGGAGGAGCCACCGCAGCGCGTAGCGGGCTGCGGCCTTGATCGCGTGCCGGTTCGACATGGGCTCGCGACCCAGCGAGGTGGCTACGAGGAGATACTCCCGGTGCTTCTGCCGCCACGTCTGGGCGACCGGGTGGGGATCTTCGGTGATCCACCGCCGGCGGAAGAGGTCTTTCAGGACTCCGGCCAGGCTGCCGGGGGTGTCGAATAATGCAGCGTAGACGTCGAAGGTCACGGCGCGAACCGTCATGGCAGCGTCTCTCGATGCTCCCTCACACCCACCCCGCGCAGCGGCCGCTCTTCGAGCACCTCATCCTCGACTCGAAGATCGAGAAGCTGTCAGCCGTGCGGCATGAGAAGCAAGCAGCAGACCTCCCCCCCCGGTGCTGCCGCTCATGCACCCGGCGCCGCCCTTCGGCTGGCCGCGCGGGCAGGGCGAGCCCGATCATGCCGGGTCGGGATCTGCTCCGCCCCGCCCCCCGGACGCGAGGCATTCCTCGAGCACCCGCCGCGCTATCTCCGACACATCCAGAAACTTCAGCCCCGTGTGATAGATCACCTCGCGGGCTCCGGTGGGCGAGACCTCCTCTCGGTGGATCAGGGATCGGATCACCCGACACTGGAAGGTCACCTCCCGCCCCGGGAGCCAGAGGGTCACCGACGCGAGGGTCCCGGCCCGGAGGAGGTCCGCGTGTTCGATCAGGGCCCCGTCGAGGCTGAGATCCACGACGGACACCTCCGGG
>JBHIAD010000205.1:0-1745 GCA_046758405.1 Methylomirabilales bacterium (SeqCode) | reverse complement strand
GTCCCATCCCGACAGAGCGCGGCTTTCTGAGCCCCGAGCAGGTTCGCGAGGCGATTCGCCCTGCCAACATCCACATCCCTCCCACCGGCCTGGTCTGCATGGAGAACACCCACAACCGGCACGGAGGCACGGCGTGCACGCCCGAGGAGATCGATGGCGTGGCAGAGGTGGCTCGTGCCCGCGGGATCCCGGTGCACCTGGACGGAGCGCGCATCTTCAATGCGGCGGTCGCCCTGGCGCGGGACGTGGGGGAGTTCACCCGCCACGTCGACTCGGTGACCTTTTGCGTGTCGAAGGGTCTCTCGGCGCCCGTGGGCTCCCTGGTGTGCGGGTCGCGCGACTTCATCGACCGGGCCCGGCGATTCAGGAAGATGCTGGGGGGCGGGATGAGGCAGGTTGGCGTGCTGGCCGCCGCCGGGATCATCGCCGTGGAGAAGATGGTGGACCGGCTCGCAGAGGACCACGAACATGCCCGGCGCCTGGCAGCCGAAATCGCGGCCCTGCCTCGGACCCGGCTCGATCTGGCCAAGGTCCAGACCAACATCGTCATCTTCTTCGTTGATCGGCCAGGCGGTGCGGAAGAGCTCGTGCGAGAGAGCCTCGCCCGGAAGGTGAAGATCCACCAGATCGGCCCGGCGTCCATCCGCTTGGTGACCCACAAGGACGTGGACGGGGATGACATCGACCGGACCCTTGCAGTGTTCCGGGAGATCACAGGAGGCTGGTAGGAGAGCCTATCGATGGCGGACCGGCTCCTCGACGTAAAGGACCTCAAGACCTACTTCTTCACCGAAGAGGGGACCGTTCGCGCGGTGGACGGCGTAGACCTCACCATCGACAAGGGCGAGACCCTCGGAGTGGTGGGGGAGTCGGGATGCGGCAAGAGCGTGACCGCGCTCTCGATCATGCGGCTGATCCCTCACCCACCCGGACGCATCGTGGAGGGGGAAATCCGCTACGACCGGCGCGAGCTCTTGGAACTCCCGCCTGCCCAAATGCGGAAGGTGCGGGGCAAGGAAATCTCCATGATCTTCCAAGAGCCCATGACCTCGCTCAACCCGGTCTTCACCGTCGGCGAGCAGATCGCCGAGGCGATCAGGCTCCATGAGGGGCTCGGGCGGCGGGCGGCGGCGGACAAGGCCATCGAGATGCTGAAGCTGGTTCACATCCCCAATGCGGACCGTCGGGTCAAGGAGTACCCGCACCAACTTTCAGGCGGGATGCGCCAGCGCGTCATGATCGCCATGGCGCTCTCCTGCCACCCCAAGCTCCTCATCGCGGACGAGCCCACCACGGCGCTGGACGTCACCATCCAGGCCCAGATCCTGGAACTCCTGAACGAGCTGAAGGCCAAGCTCGGCATGGCGGTCATGCTCATCACCCATGACATGGGGGTCATCGCGGAGACGGCTCAGCGGGTGGTCGTGATGTACGCGGCGAAGGTGGCCGAGGAGGCACCGGTCTCCGAGCTCTTCAAGGAGCCGCTCCACCCCTACACCCAGGGCCTCCTGCGCTCCATCCCCCGCATCGATCTGGCGGCGACCGAGAAACGGCGGCTGGAGACTATTCCGGGGGTGGTGCCCACCCTCAAGGGGAACATCGCTCCCGGGTGTCGGTTCGCTCCCCGCTGCCCCTATGTCAAGGCGGTGTGCACAGAGAAGGACCCGGTGCTCAAAGAAGTCAAGCCGGGGCACAAGGTCTCGTGTTGGCTTTACTAACTTCGGAGGGGGCCTCGACGGCCCCCT
>JBHIAD010000204.1:0-1772 GCA_046758405.1 Methylomirabilales bacterium (SeqCode) | reverse complement strand
TCTGCCCGGTGGATGCGCCTGCAAAGCCGGGAAGAAGCATCGCATGCGATGAAGCTCTTCGACTACGTTCTCGAGCGGGAGGGTCGCGTGGTGCTGCAGGCTATCGAACAGCCGCCTCAAAAGTTTAAGTCGCCGCTCGATGTCTTTCAGCAGGCGCTCGAGCACGAGCGGAAGGTCACCGGCATGATCCACCGCCTGTACGATCTGGCGGGCAAGGAGCGGGACTACGCGACCCAAGTGATGCTCCAATGGTTTATCACAGAGCAGGTGGAAGAGGAGAAAAATGCAGGCGAGGTTGTGGAACGGATCAAAATGATCGGAGATCAGCCCGCAGCGCTGTTCTTCTTAGATAAGCAGTTGGGCGCCCGCGGGGCCGAGTAAGTCAGGGTGAGGCTGGCCGAAAGGGCTTGACCGGGTGAGAGCTCCTGACTAGACTTGTTCTATTACTCAGATTTCATGACCTTCCCGCCTGCTGCCGGGAGCCGGTGAAGGCCCTGGAGAAGGCGGGCTGACGATAGGGGGGCGTATGGGCATCGAGCGGGTGATCTTGGCGGCGCCGAGGGGCTTCTGCGCGGGCGTGGACCGGGCGATCGATATCGTCAATCTGGCCCTGGAGCTGTACGGCACCCCCGTGTATGTCCGGAAAGAGATCGTGCATAACGCGCACGTGGTGCAGGAGCTCGGGGGACGGGGAGCGGTCTTTGTGGACGACCTGGAGGAAGTCCCGGACGGGGCCCGCGTGATCTTCAGCGCGCACGGCATCGCGCCGGAGGTCCGGACCCAGGCGGCGGCCAAGGGACTGCGGGTCATCGACGCCACGTGCCCCCTCGTCACCAAGGTCCATTACGAGGCCCTCAAGTATGACCGGGACGGACGCTGGGTCATTTTGGTGGGGCATGCCGGCCACGATGAGGTCATCGGCACCATGGGCCATGCGCCGGGACGGATGCAGCTCGTGGGTACGGTGGAGGAGGCGGAACAGGTCCAGGTCCCCGACCCGGATCGGGTTTCGGTGATCACCCAGACCACGTTGAGCATCGATGATACCCGAGAGATCATCGCAGTCCTCAAGCGGCGATTTCCCAGCGCTGTCTTCCCCCCCAAAGATGATATCTGCTATGCCACCCAGAACCGTCAGGTAGTGGTGAAACAGATGGCCGGGACCATTGACCTCCTCCTGGTCATCGGCTCCCCCAACAGCTCGAACTCGATGCGCCTGGTCGAGGTAGCCCAGGCGGACGGAGTGCGGGCCTATCTGATCGATGATGTCTCCGAGATAGACCCTGTGTGGCTCAAGGGGGTCCGGACCGTGGGGATCACCGCGGGTGCCTCGGCGCCCGAGCACCTGGTCCAGGAGGCCATCGATTTCTTCCGCCGCAGTGGAGTGAGCCAGGTGGAAGAGTGGGACGGAATCCGGGAGGATGTGGTTTTTGCCCTGCCCCCGGAGATCCAAAAGGACGTGCCGGCAGGGAGCAAGGCAGCGCGGTCTCTTAGGGTTTCAGGACAACCTTGATCGCTTCGCCTCGGCCCAGGAGATCGAAAGCCTCCGGCAGGGCGCGAAGCGCCATCCGGTGGGTGAGAAACAGATTCGCGTCCACCAATCCCTGAGCGAGGAGCGTGAGGGCCTCCCGGATGTGACGGGGGGTGTGGTGAAAGACACCAAGGAGGGTGAGCTCCTCGTAGTGCATTCGTCGGGTATCCACCTGAAAGCTGGTCCCTGGTTCACAGCCCCCAAATAGGACCACCGTTCCCGCCTTGCGCGTTACCTCGAC
>JBHIAD010000203.1:0-1781 GCA_046758405.1 Methylomirabilales bacterium (SeqCode) | reverse complement strand
GAGGAACACCGGGGGCGAGGAAGTACGCGCCCTGACCGGCTCCGTCGAACCGGGGGCGAGCAAGGCCCCGTTCAGCGGCCTCATCCCGCTGCACCGGAGGAAGGAGCGTCAGCGGCAGCGCTCCTTGAATCAAAAGGCCGCCGCGGACACCCATGTTTCCGATGAGGGCGTTGAGGCTGTGGATCGCCATGCGGGTATAAAGGTCGTCGGAGCCGTAGGCCGGTCCTCGCTCACCGATGACGACCGCCGGCTTGATCGTGGCGAGATCGCGGGCGATCTCGAGGATAGTCTTCACCGGGACGCCCGTGGCCTCCGAGACGGTGAGCAGGCCGTACTCCTTCAAGACCAAGTTCTTGAACCCCGTGTGCCGCTGACCAGCCCCATCCACCCAGTCCTCGAAGCCGTCGGCGTACTTGTCCACAAATTCCCGGTCGTAGAGTCCTTCGCGGATCATGGCGTTGGCGATCCCCAGTGCCAGGATCCCGTCAGTCCCCGGGACGATGGGGACCCACTGGTCCGCTTTGACTGCCGTCGGTGAGCGTCGTGGATCCACCTGGACGAACCGCCCGCGGGGACGCTCCCCGCTTCGGCGGAGACGGGCGAACGCCTGAGAGGCATGCACCGGGCCGAGCCAGGACTCCAGGAGGCCGACCCCGAAAGAGAGGATGAACTGGGCTTCCCCGAGGTCGTAGGCCAGAGGCATCGTCACCCCCTGCATGAGCTGATGAGCGAGAGCGGGTCGCTCCGGAGAGAGGCAGCGGAAGCGGATGTAGTTGGGAGTCCCGTAGGCTTCGGCGAAGCGCTTCCAGAGCGTGTCCCGATAGCCGCGATACTGCCCTCCGAGAATGGCCACCGTGTGCGACAGGCCCTGGAGGCGAAGGTCAGAAAGGCGACTCGTCACCAACCTCAGCGCTTCGTCCCACCCGATGACTCGGAAGCGCCCGCGCTCTCCATTTCGGACCATGGGCCCCGTCAGGCGCTTGGAGTCATAGAGGAGCTGAAGCCCCCCGTAGGCCTTGGGGCAGAGACCTCCCCGGTTGATGGGGTGCAGGGGGTTCCCTGAGATCCCTGCCACCTCCCCATCCAGGACGCGGATCAGGAGTCCGCACCCCCCCGGACACTGCTGGCAGACGGAAGGGAGGAGGGTCTCCTCGGGCGTGGCCCATCGCTCGAGGTCCTGCACGGTCAGATCAGCCTTGGCCTGCCTTCCTTTGATCAGGGCCGCGGTCCCGACCGTCCCGCCCAAGACCTGAAGGAACCCACGCCTCGTTACTCTCATCCCTGTCCTCTAGCTTGCCTTGCTTGTTCGCCTAACATCTGCACGTTTCTGCCCAATCAACGCCCACCATGACCCTCACGGCAACGCCTCTCGAGAGAGGGCCGAGATCACGGCCTCCTCCAGCTGTCCGAGGGCAATCGGTTTCTCGAGAACAGCCAGAACGAGACCTTCCGTTTCGGCCGCCCTGACCTCCGGCGTGAAGAGGGAGACCAGCGCGATGACACCCAACTTGGGAAACTCGGCCCGCAGTCGGCGAACTCTCATCAGCTCCTCGGGGCGCAGCTCCTCCACGTCGCTCACCACAAGGGATACCGGGATCCGCCGGAGCCGGGATTCCCCCTCCACCCACCCGAGGGCCGAGGCCACCGGCAACCCGCTATGCATGAGGGCTCGGGTCAGCCCCTGTAAGGTGGTGGGATCAGGCGACACGACCAGGATCGACTTTGGTTGGGTCATCGCGTTGGCTGCAAGAATCCCCGCCGCGCGACTCGCATCGTTTCCC
>JBHIAD010000202.1:0-1786 GCA_046758405.1 Methylomirabilales bacterium (SeqCode) | reverse complement strand
GCGCGGAGCCTGGGCCTGGTCTACAGCTCCACGACCGCGGATGTGCGCCCGATCATCCCCCTGAATGCCTTCCTGAGCATCCGGGCCGCTGTGCCACAGAGCTTCTCCGCCGCCCTCACCGTGGGCGGCGTGGCCCAGGGGTCCCCAGTCTTCTTCGACACCCGAACCTTGCCGGAGAGCGCGGACTCGCGATCCCGTCTGTCACTCCAGTTTGACGGCAGTAATCTGCCCAGCAGCCGGTATCCCTACACGGCGCAGGTCTTTAGCAATTACGTCCGGTCCTCGATCGGGACCAGGGCTGCCGGCCAGGTCCTCATTGTCAACCGCCGCACGAGCCCCCTCGGAGCCGGCTGGGGGATTCAGGGGCTCCAGCGGCTCCACCCCAATTCCGATGGGACCTTCCTCCTGACCGACGGGGATGGGTCGGGCCTGGTGTTTGGGAGCGGGGCGGCTGCGCTCACTGGGCAGACATTCAATGCTCCTTGGGGCCTAGCTGTCGCACCGGATGGGACGGCCTTCCTCTCCGAGAACCCCGGGAGCACGACATTCGATCGGATCCTGCGGATTGCGCCGGACGGTACTGTCTCGACGTTTGATACAGCGGCCACTGGCATCTCGAATCCGGCGGACGTAGCTCTCGACGCCGCGGGGAACCTCTATGTGTCAAACAACGGTAACTCACTGCTGTTTAAATATCTGAATGCGGATCCGGCCCAGCGGCAGACCTTCGTGGCCTTCCCAAACAACATTCGCCAGCCGCTCGGCCTCGCCTTTGACCAGGCCCAGAACCTCTACATCGTCAATAACAGTAGCGCCCCGTCAGGGCCACCACCTGAGAACTCCGTCACCCGCGTGCCAGCCGGTGAGAGGAACCCGGTCCTCTTCGCCGGTCCCTTCCCGGATCCGCTTGATATCGCGATCAACGATTTGGATGAAATCTACGTGACGAGCTTCTCGGATGGGACCGTGTACCGGGTGACCCAGGACGGGGAATTCTTCCCCTTCGTCCAGGGCTTGAGCTTCCCCCTTGGGATCGCGGTCGATGCGGCGCGGAACCTCTATGTGGCGGATGCCGGCGAGGGGACCATCCTGAAGGTGAGCCCGGACGGAGTGCGGGAGATCATTGCGAGCGGGGTGGGATCTGCTCGTTCTCTCGAGATTGATAATGATGGAAACCTCCTCGTCCCAGATGCAGGCACAGGCAAGATCTCCCGCATCCTACTCCAGCCGGGGACCTCGGACACCTTCGCGGGCCCCCCCGGGGACTTCTCCCGCCTGGTCAAGAATCTTGACGGGAGCTTCACCCGGACCTTGAAGGACGGCACCCGGATCGAGTTTAACGCCGAAGGGTTGCAGACCGCCGTGGTGGACCGGAACGGCAACACGACGAGCTACGCCTACGATACCTCAGGGCGGCTGACCAGCATCACCGATCCGGTGGGGCAGGTGACGGCCCTGGCGTATGATGCTGCCGGATTGCTCCAGGCCATCACCGACCCGGCGAACCGGGTGACCAGCTTCACCCATGATGTGGACGGGAACCTGACCCAGGTCACCAATTCGGACGGCACCACCGTCAGCTATACCTACGATGCCGAGCACCGCCTGCTCACGAAGACGGACGAGCGGGGGAACGGGACGACGTACACCTACGACTTCGCCGGTCGCCTCGCCAGCGTCGCGCAACCCACTGGCGAGGTCCGCCAGGTCCAGCCAAGCGAGACCCAGGGCCTCGCCAACGTGGCCGCCGGGCAGGGCACCGCCGCGACCCCGGCCCCGATCACCC
>JBHIAD010000201.1:0-1799 GCA_046758405.1 Methylomirabilales bacterium (SeqCode) | reverse complement strand
GGTCGGCCTGTACAACACCCTCGTGCGCAGTGAGGACATTGCCCGCGAGCCGCTGAAAGAGTTCACGGACCTCCTCCATGCGGTGGCGAAGCGTCCCCTCGCGCGGCTCTCAGCCGCGGAGGGGGACGAACCCTGACCCGCTTCCCTCCGGGCCCTTCTCGAGAGAGTCCAGGAAGTCACGCAGCACCTTGAGGTACGCCTGCCCGCCGACGAGATAGGTGTCGTTATGGGAGGCCCCCGGGATCGGGTGGAAGCGCTTCGGCCCGCGGGCTGCCTCGAAGAGTCGGCGGCCCATGGCGAAAGGGACCACCTCGTCCCGGTCCCCGTGCAGCACGAGGAGCGGTGGGCGGAGGCTGCCGATCTTGCTCAGGGAGTCGAAGCGCGTCTTCAGCAGGCGCTGCCACGGCAGAAAGGGCAGGAGCTGTCTGGCCATCTCCGGAACCGAGGTGAAGGGGGACTCGAGGATGACCCCCGCGACGGGCTCTCGCTGCGCCAGCTCCACTACCACTGCCGCCCCCAGGGAGCGGCCGAAGAGGACAACGCGCGTGGCCTGGAGGTCCTCGCGATTCCGCAGGTAGGAGAGGGCCGCCTCTCCGTCCATGTAAAGCCCCGCTTCAGAGGGACCCCCCTCGCTCCTCCCGTAGCCCCGATAGTCGAAGAGGAAAATGTGGACCCCCAGGGCCTGATGGAAGAGCTGAGCGTTGGCAAGGCGATGGCTGACGTTCCCGGCGTTGCCGTGGAACCACACCAGCGTATGGCGTGCCTTGGCGGCAGGGATGAACCACCCGTGGAGCCGCACCCCGTCCGACGCGGCGAAGATCGCCTCCTCATAGGCGAGCCCAAAATCCGAAGGTTGGGCGACGAGCTGCCGCTCTGGCAGAAAGATGTACTGATCCTCTACCACGGTCCCGCACCCGGCCAGGAGACACAGGAGGGCAAGAGGTAGACCCCTCTTCACCGGTCCTCGACGAATTCCGGAGTGATAATCCGGGGGAGCAATCCCTCCGCGTGGCCCCGGCTGAGCAGCTGCCCAACCGCCTCTCGTCCGACCTCCCCGTAGTTCAGGGTAAAGTCGTTCACGTACATTCCGACAAAGGTGTCCGCCGAAGGGCGGTCGATGTTGCGGGCGAATGCCATCGCATAGGAGAGGGCCTCTTCGCGGTGGGTCAGGGCATAGGTGATGCTCTCCCGGAGGAGTGCGGACACCCGGGTCATCTTCGCCGACCCGAGGTCCTTCCGGATAGCGTTGACACCCAGGGGGAGAGGCAGGCCGGTTTCCCCATGCCACCACTCGCCGAGGTCCAGCACCTTCGTCAGGCCAAGCTGGCTGTAGGTGAGCTGCCCCTCGTGGATGATCAGACCCGCGGCGTACTCACCCTGGTGGACCGCATCCAGGATGCGGTCGAAAGGGATCACCGCGTGCTGGAAACGGCCCAAGCAGACTGTGAGGGCCAGGAAGGCGGTGGTCAGGGTCCCCGGGACGGCGATCCGGACACCGCGAAGCGCCTCCGGGCTGAGCGCCTCGCGGGCCACGACGATGGGGCCGTACCGGTCGCCGATGCTCGCGCCATGGGGCAAGAGGGCGTACCGGTCGGCCACATGGGCGTACGCGTGGAGCGAAATCGCCGTCACTGGCAGTCGGCCCTCCATCGCCCACCGATTTAAGGTCTCGATATCCCTGAGGACGTGCCGGAACTGAAAGGATCCCGTCTCGAGCCTCCCCTTCGCCAGGGCGTAGAACATGAAGGCATCGTCCGGGTCGGGACTATGACCCACTTCGATGAGCTCTTGTGCTCCCA
>JBHIAD010000200.1:0-1830 GCA_046758405.1 Methylomirabilales bacterium (SeqCode) | reverse complement strand
GGAGGTAGAGACTGTACGGATCGCCGAGTTCCTCGGGGTCTCCCCCGCCGAGGTGCTGACCAGGACCCAGCGGATCCGCGAGGTCAATCCCATGCTGGGCTATCGTGGCGTTCGGCTGGTGGTGATCTCCCCCGAGATCGCAGCGGTCCAGGCGCGGGGGATCTGCGAGGGAGCGGCGAGCATCCTGAAGGAGGGGGGCAAGGTCCTCCCCGAGATCGAGATTCCCCTGGTCATCGGCCGGGAAGAGGTGGAGCGCGTGGCGAAGGTGGTGCGCCAGGTCGCGGCGCAGGTGATGGCGGAACAGGGGATCGAGTTCGAGGTGAAGGTGGGGGTCATGGTGGAGACGCCGGCCGGCGTCCGGACGGCCTCCGACTACGCGCCCCTCATCGAGTTCGTCTGGTTCGGGATGAACGATCTGACCCAGACCGTGCTGGCCATGAGCCGGGATGACGCGGGTCGATTCCTGCCCCTCTATCAGGAAGAGGGGATCTTCGCCATGGATCCCTTCAAGTCCCTCGATGTGAAGGTGGTCGGATCCTTCATCACCGAGGCCACGGAGCGGGCCCGGACCACGAACCCGGGGATCTATGTCGGCGCGGCAGGGGATCTCGGCGGCGACCCGGTGTCGGTCGAGTTTTACCACCGCGCCGGGCTGAACGGCGTCAGCGCCACCCCCTGGCTGGTTCCGGTCGCGATCCTGGCCTCTGCCCAGGCCCGGCTCCGATACCCGCGGAGGCCGCAGGGGAAGGGCGAGGCCCATCCCTGAGGCGGCACCGAGTCCGGGCGACGGGGGGGCGGCAACGGAGCAGAGCACAGGCAAAGAGACCACGAGGAGGGCGAGGAGGCTACAATGATTCGTATTGGGGTGAACGGATTCGGGACGATCGGCCGGCGGGTGGCGGATGCTGTCATCCGTCAGCCGGACATGGAACTCATCGGCATCGCCAAGGTGCGCCCGGATTACAAGGCCGGCGTCATCGCCCGCCGGGGGTTCCCCCTGTACGGGATCGACGAGCAGGCGGCCAAGGGGCTCCAGGAAGCCGGCTACCAAGTCGCCGGGACGCTCGCGGATCTCCTCGGCAAGATCGATGTCATCGTGGATACCGTCCCAGCCAAGCTGGCCAAGGAGAACCGGGCCCGCTACGCGCAGGCGGGGCTCCGGGCGATCTTCCAGGGGGGGGAGAAGGCGGACATCGCCGAGGTCTCCTTCAACGCCCAGGCGAACTACGACCAGGCCTGGGGGCGGCGATCGGCCCGGGTCATCTCGTGTAATTCGACGGGACTCACCCGGGCGATCCACACCCTGCATACCAACTTCGGGGTCGAGCGGGCGCGGGCCATGCTCGCCCGAAAGGCGACCGACCCGGATGACCCGCGCTCCGGCCCGGTCAACGCCGTCCTCCTCGATCCCTGTCCCGCCAACATCCCCACCCATCACGGCTCAAGCGTGAACACGGTCATCCCCGACGTGAAGATCTTCTCGAGCGCCGTGAGGATCCCCTCCACGATCTTCCACTTCCACACCCTCTTCGTCACCGTCCGGGACAAGTCCGTCACGGAGGAGCAGGCGGTCAAGGCCTTCGAGGCGGCGACCCGGATCATCTTCGTGGACAGCCGCGAGGGGATCGGCTCGACCGCGGAGCTCTTCGACTACACCCGCGAGCTGGGGCGGATCCGGCCGGACCTCTACGAGCTGGCGGTCTGGCGAGACACGGTCAAGGTCGATGACGGCGAGGTCTTCCTGCACATGGCGGTCCACATGGAGGCGATCGTCATCCCCGAGAACATCGATTGTATCCGGTCCCTGTGCCAGGCGGCCCCCCAGGCCGA
>JBHIAD010000199.1:0-1833 GCA_046758405.1 Methylomirabilales bacterium (SeqCode) | reverse complement strand
GACCCATCGGGAGATCGATGGCGTCCTCCTCGATTTCTCCACCCCCGACATCCTCGACCTCTTAGAAGGCGGACCGAAGCAGAACGCCATCTATCGGGACGGGAACGGAGCGGTCATGACGACCCCCGTGACGAGGGAGCGGGGGGTCTTCGCCATTCCCCGGCCCCAGCACGAACTGTTCCCCCTCGAAGCGTATCGCTTCATTCTCGCCCGGCGGCGCCACTTTGCCACCGTGCTTAGCGACTTTGGCTGCCCCTATCCCTGCCAATTCTGCATCAGCGGTCACTTGGGCTTCAAACTGCGCGAGCTTAACGGGGTCATGGAGGAGGTCGAGCACTTGCACCGCTTGGGCCTGAGAGAGATTTTCTTTCGAGACCAAACGTTCGGCGTCCACAGGAAACGGACGTTAGAGTTCTGCTCCCTCCTGGCGTCCTATGATCCTCGGTTCGGGTGGGTCTGCTTCTCGCGGACCGACGTGCTCGACGAAGAGCTTCTGGAGGGCATGCAGGAGGCCGGCTGCCACACGATCATCTTCGGCCTGGAGACGGTCAACCACGAACTGCTGGCCGGCTATGGCAAGGCCATCCCCAGGGAGACCACCGAGGCGACGCTTCAGGCCTGCGCCCGTCGGGGGGTGCGTACGCTCGGGACCTTCATCCTGGGACTCCCGGGAGAGGACGAGGCGGCGGTGCGACGGACCATCCGGTGGGCCACCGAGCTGCCCCTCGATTTCGCGACCTTCAACGTGGCGACCCCGCGCATGGGCACCTCCTTCCGTCGGCTCGCCCTCGTCCGGGGGTGGACCGATCCCACTCGGCTCGACCTCGATAGCTCCCGTGGAGATCCGGCCATCACCACCGAGTGCTTAAGCCCCGGGCAATTGGCGGCGCTTCGGCGGGAAGCCCTCCAGGCCTTCTATGGCCGGCCCACCTATGTGGCCCAGCGCCTCGCCCGCGCCCGCAGCTGGCATGACTTTTATTCCCTCTGGTCGGAGGGTGCCGGCCTGGTCCAAGCCTTCTTCAGCCTCTAGGGGGAAGACCGATGCGCGTGGCGATCTTTCGGGAGCTTCCCTACGATTTCCCGGGCGGCGTCTCCAACCTGCTGACTATTCTGCTGGACTATCTCGAACGGCATGGCCACGAGGCCCGGGTCTTCATCGCCGACGACGGCAACGCGGGGCCGACGCAGGGGCCGTTCGTGGGTTTTCCTACGGTGACGACCAGGGCGTTGGCTCGCTCCCGGTTCTGCCTGCCGGTGCCGCGGGCGGCCCGGATGCGCCGTGAGTTGGAAGCGTTTCAGCCCGATGTCGTGCACTTCCTGCACCCTCTCATCCTGGGGCCCATGGGCAGTTACTACGCCCGCCAGCTCAAGGTGGCGCGGGTCGCTTCCTTCCATACCCTCTACCAAGAGTACGCCCTGTACCACGGCGTGGGGTTTCTCAGCCGGACCATTCGTTGGTGGGCATGGATGGTATTCAAGGACTGCCATGTGACGCTGGCCCCTTCGGCGTCCGTGGCAGAGGACCTCTGCCAGTGGGGACTCAAGCGAGTGATCGTCTGGCCCCGAGGGGTGGACTTTGAGCGGTTTCATCCTCGGTGGCGAAGCGAGGACTGGCGCGTGGCCGTCCGAGGCGCTGACGGCGATGGTAGGCCCGTGGTCCTCTACGTGGGTCGCCTGGCCAAGGAGAAGAACATGGAGACCCTCATGGCCTTGGCCCGTATCCTGAAGGGCGTTCACTGGGTCATCGTGGGAGACGGACCGGAGAGGGGAGTCCTGTCCGAGGCCCTCCGTGGCGTCCGCCACACGTTCACCGGCTATCTCACCGGCGAGGAG
>JBHIAD010000198.1:0-1963 GCA_046758405.1 Methylomirabilales bacterium (SeqCode) | reverse complement strand
TTTTCTTATTTCTTCGTCGGCGTCTCGCAGAGTTTTCATCCGTCAACGATTTGCGGTCGTCGGTCATCGGTGGTGGGTCAATCGCCAACACTAATTGGTCAACGCGAAGGGGAAGATGGTGAGGCGCAATGTTGAAACGATGAATGCTGCTGTGTACCATGGGGATCGACAGGTTCGCCTGGAATCGCTCCCCCTCCCGAAGATCGGACCGGGGGAACTCCTGGTCAAGGTAAAGGGATGCGGGCTCTGCGCGACCGACGTGTCCAAGGCGGATCACGCTCTCGTCAGGCCTCCCACGGTCCTCGGGCACGAGGTGGTGGGAACGGTCGCCGCCCTGGGCGAGGGCGTCCGAGGAATCACGATGGGCGAGCGGGTGGTGGTTTCTCACCACGTTCCCTGCTATGCCTGCCACTACTGCAAGCACGACAACTTCTCGATGTGCCGGACCTTCAAAGCCTCCAATATCGACCCCGGAGGCTTTGCCGAATACATTCGGGTGCCGGCGCTGAATGTCCAATACGCGACGTTTCCGATCCCGCCTCCTCTGGAGGACGAGGAGGCCGCCTTCACCGAACCGCTCGCCTGCTGTATCAGGGGGGTAAAGCGACTGCATCCGCTCCTGCACGACACCGTCCTCCTGTTCGGAATGGGCTCCATCGGCCTCATGCTGGTTCAGGTCCTGAAGCTCCACCAGGCCCGTGTGATCGGACTCGACCCCCTCTCGGACCGCCTCGAGCGCGCCAAGACCCTGGGGGCGGACTTGACCCTTACCCCGGGACACCCCGAGGTGGCCCAGGCAGTGCGGGATGCGACCGCGGGCCGCGGGGCCGATGCCGCCGTCCTGACTGCGGGTGGAGCGCGGGCGTTTGTCGAGGCTGCCGACCTGCTCCGAGACGGTGGGGTCCTCGTCCTCTTCGCCTCCGAACCGGGGCAACCCTCGGTTGATCTGGACATCCACCGCTTCTTCCACCGGGAACTCAGTATCGTCAGCAGCTACTCGCCCTCCACCATAGAACTTCAGGAGGCTCTCACCCTTCTTACCGACCGAACGGTCCGGGTGAAGGAACTCGTCACCCACAGGGTTCCCTTGGCTGACCTGGCCCATGGCATGCGCCTCTTTCGAGAGAAGGACGCCCTCAAGGTCTTTGTCGAGGTAGAGATATGAAGGCTGTTGTGTTTTATCGCCCCGGAGATATCCGGTTTGAGGAGGTCACCACTCCGACGCCGGGACCGGGAGAAGTCCTGGTCCGGATCGGCTCGGCGCTGACCTGCGGGACGGATCTCAAAACGTACCGCCGGGGGCACCCGGTGATGATCAAAAAGACCCCCGCCCTCTTTGGCCACGAGTGGGCCGGAACGGTGGAGAAGATCGGGGAGGGGGTCGGGCATGTGCGGATGGGAGACCGCGTCGTCGCGGCCAACTCCGCCCCGTGCCACCGCTGCTTCCCCTGTCAAATCGGGCGGGTCAACCTCTGCGAGGACCTGGAGCTTCTCAATGGCGCCTACGCCGAGTATATCCGCGTCCCGGCCCGGATTGTTGAACAGAACCTCCTCACGATTCCGGACCATCTCACTTTTGCCCAGGCCGCCCTGGTCGAACCGTTAGCCTGTGCCCTTTACGGGATCGAGCGCTCCGGAGTGCAGCTCGGGCAGACCCTCTGTATTTTCGGGGCCGGACCGATGGGACTCCTCCTCACCCAGCTGGCAAAAAGCCAGGGGACCAGGGTCCTGGTCGTGGGGAAGGGGGAGTTTCGCCTGAGGAAAGCCGCTGCGGCGGGTGCTGATGAGATCCTGGATGCGACGCGGGCAGAGAACGTGGTCGCTGAGGTCCGGCGGCTCAGCCCCGAGGGACGAGGTGCCGACGTCACGATCGAGGCAACGGGGAGACCCGAGGTGTGGGAACAGGCCGTCGAGGTAACGCGCAAGGCGGGAACGGTGGTCCTATTTGGGGGCTGTGAACCAG
>JBHIAD010000197.1:0-1984 GCA_046758405.1 Methylomirabilales bacterium (SeqCode) | reverse complement strand
GTGCCGATGACGGAGGCGGTCTGGAGGAGGCGTTTCTCCTCCGGCTCCAGCCGGTCCATCCGAGCGGCCAGGACCGCCTGGACCGTGGCGGGCACACGGATGGCGGTGATTTCCTTCGCCAGCCGATAGGATCCCGCGGTGCCCTCCAGCGCCCCCATCTCCACAAGCGTCCGGACGCTCTCCTCCAGGAAGAAGGGATTACCCTCGGTGCGTTCCATCAAGAGCTTCTTGAGCGGCTCGAGGCCGGGGTCTTCTCCCAGGAGAGCTCGCAAGAGTTCTTTGGCGCTTTCTGCCGGCAGCGGATCGAGGCGAAGCCGAGTGTAGTATGTCTTCTTGGCCCAGCCGTGGTCGTAGCCGGGGCGGTAGTTGACGAGCAGGAGAATCCGGGCACCCGGCAGGCTCTCCACCAAGCCGTTGAGGAGGGCCTGGGTCTCGGAATCGATCCAGTGGAGGTCCTCGAAGACCACCACCAGGGACTGTACCTGGCTCTCCCGCAGCAGGAGGCGCTTCAACCCGTCCAGGGTGCGCTGACGGCGCTGGGGCGGATCTAGGTTCTGCCAACCCGGGTCCTCGACCGGCACTTCGAGAAGGGCTAGGATGGGCGGAATCGCGGGCGTGAGAGATTCATCCAGGGTGAGAACCTTGCCGGTCACCTTCTCGCGAATCCTTCGGTGATCGTCAGCGTCTTCGATCCGGAAGTAGGCCTTCAGCAGGTCGATGACGGGGAGGTAGGCACTGGCTTTGCCGTAGGAGACCGAGCCGCTCTCGACGATGAGCCACTCCTTCGTGCGGTGGGAATGGGTGAACTCCCAGAACAGGCGTGACTTCCCCACGCCCGCCTCTCCCACAACGGCCAGGAGCTGGCCGTGTCCTTCGCCGGCCTCATCGAGGGCCTGTTGAAGAGCATCCAGCTCGTTCTGCCTTCCCACGAAGCGGGTGAGCCCACGGGCCGCGGCGGCCTGAAAGCGCGTCCGGGTGGGCGCCGCGCCGGCCAGCTCGAAGGCCTCCACGGGCTCTGCCAGTCCCTTGACCGGGACCGGGCCCAGGGGTTGGACCTGGACAAACCCCTCCGCCAGACGGAGGGTCTCGCCCGTCAAGCGGATGCTCCCGGGGGGCGCGAGCTGCTCCATCCGGGCCGCCAGGTGGGTGGTCTGTCCGACGGCGGTGTAATCCATGTGCAGGTCGTTGCCGATGGCCCGGACCACCACCTCGCCAGAATTCAGGCCAATCCGGATCCGGACCTCGACCCCGTGCGAGCGGCGGACCTCCTCGCTGTAGCCGCGAATGGCGCCCTGCATGGCCAGGGCGGCGTAACAGGCCCGGAGCGCGTGGTCCTCGTGGGCCAGCGGCGCCCCGAAGAGAGACATGAGCCCGTCCCCCATGACCTGGTTCACGGTGCCTTCGTACCGGTGAACGGCCTCCATCATGCGCCCCAACACCGGGTCCAGGAGCGTCCGCGCTTCCTCGGGGTCTCGGTCCGCAAGGAGCTCCAGCGAGCCCTTCAGGTCGGCGAAAAGCACCGTCACCTGCTTGCGCTCGCCCTCCAAGGCGCTCTTCGAGGTGAGGATCTTCTCGGCGAGGTGTTTAGGCGTGTACGCCTGGGGTGAGGCAAACCTGGTGGCAGGAGCGGGCGCAGCCGCTGGCTCCAGCACCGCACCACACTGGTTACAGTAGCGACTCCCAGGAACGTTGGCGTGGGCGCATCCCGGACAGATGACTTCGAGCCGCGCCCCGCAGGCGTTGCAAAACTTCGCCCCCGATGGATTCTCCTGTTGGCACCGGGGGCACTGCATGGCGGGGGCTCCGGTCAGCCCAATGGATGGAGGAAGGAACCTGTCTGAGGCGAATTTACTCTCTGGATATCGCCGGGGTCAAGGAAGGGAGTCTGAGGACCCGGAGGGGACATCCCGGAGTGGTCTTTCCAGTCGCCGCCGGCTCAGTGATGGCCGCTCGCCCAGGAGAACGTCACGCCGTGGGGGGCGGC
>JBHIAD010000196.1:0-2045 GCA_046758405.1 Methylomirabilales bacterium (SeqCode) | reverse complement strand
CGGTCCCGTTCCCGCCGCTCACGTCACCCGCCAACCGCCTCAGCAAAGGGCCACCTGCCCCTCGACGGGCTCCGCTCAGCAGTACCACGGCTCACTCATGTAGGGGATCGCCGTCCGGGGGGGGAGGAGGGGGAGATCCGGAAGGGACTCCTCCCGCCCCGCCGCCCGCTCGGCCGCTTGCCAGACCTCCCGGAAAATCTCCCGCCGGGTGGCCCCTCGCGCCTCCCCGGCTTTGACCAGGTCCAGGACCTCCGCCTGGAGCCGGTCGACCCGGGGGTCGGGGTGCCGCCAGGGGTAACTCAGGGCCACCTCGTCGAACTCGTCCACCAGCGCCCGGACCTCTGCGAGGTCCATCAGCTTGGAACCCGCGGGGATCAACAGGCGAATCGCCAACTGGACCGGTGCCACCTGCTCGACCAGATCGAGGTCCAAGAGACACCTGAGCAGCGCGTGGTAGCCCTCGAGGGAGGTCCATGGGGTAAAGGTCACGAAGGTCGGGGCGAGGGGAAGTGAGACCTCCCGGCAGAGACCGACGACCCGGAAGAAATCCTCCCGGGTGTGCCCCTTGTCCAGCAGGACGAGCACCCGGTTATCGATCGACTCCACCGCGGTGGTGACGAAGAGGCAGCCGGTCTCCCTGAGCGTCTGCAGATGCCCGGCATGCCTGAGGAGGTGCTCGACCTTGATGGTCACGTCGTAGGTCAGTGTCGGGTGCTCGTCGCGGAGCGCCCGCACGAGGGCCAGGGCGTGACCGATGCCGTTGAAGAAGTCTGGATCCCCGAAGGTGATATGTTCGGCCCCCGCCGCGACCTGCCGTCGGATGTCCTCGAGCACCACATCGCGCTGCACGATGCGGAACTGCCCTTCGTACACCGGCACGATCGGGCAGTGACGGCACCGGTGCTTACAGCCCCGGCTCGCCTCCGTGTACCCGACCGTTCGCCTCTCCGCCCCGAGGTTCAGGTGGGCGTAGCGCGTCAGCTTCGGGAGACCGCTCCGGTCCGGAACGTGAAACCGCTGCCTCGCCAGGGAAATCCGCGGCTCGGGTTGGGGTCGAGGTGCCAGGTCCTCGCGCCCAAAGGCCAGTCGCTTGACCAAGGCCACCAGGCCTTCCTCAAACTCCCCCCCGAGGATCGTCGCAACACCGAGGCGCCGTAAATACTCCCCGTTCACCGGGGCGTAGAGACCGTAGAAGCAGAGATGGGCGCGGGGATTCAGCCCCCGGACCCGCTCAAGGACCGAAACGGCCAGGCGGGTGGCGGTGTGCATCGGCACGTAAAAGGCCACGAGGTCGGCCTTCCGTACCGCCTCGACGTCCAGAGGGCCCACCGCGAGGTCCAGGCAGGTGACTGCGGCTCCCGCCTCTCTGAGCCAGGCCGCCGGCGAAGCCAGCCCGAAGGGCTGCCGCCCCAGTTCATAGGTGGAGATCAGCACAACATCCATTCTGTATCCCCGATCTCCTTCCCCCTCTGGGGTGCCCCCTTCGTTGCATGCGCTGGAGCTGCGTGCAGCCCTCGTCCCGCCTCCTCGCCCCGCCCTCCTCCATGGTGGTCCGAAGGGGTGGAAAGGTCCTAGGATTTGCTCTGCGGCGGGACGTACCCTGGGGGGAGGGCCGCCCCCTCGCCGAAAAAGAACTCCTCCATCTGGCTACTCAGGATGGCGTCCGCGTCGCTCGACGTCATGTCGAGGCGGTATTCGTTGATCACCATCGTCATCTGTCCCTCCCAGAGCTTCCAGGCTTCCATGGAGACATTCTCGTAAATCCGCTTCCGAAGCTCCGGGGACCCGGTCGCCTCGATCATGTCCAGGATGGCCGCTCCCTGGGGGGTTTCGGGGTCGATCCCGGGGAGCTCCCGGGCGAGTTTCACACACTGGACCATCCGTGTTGCCATCACCGCCCTCCCTCCGACACCGCGAAAATGTTTCAGTCCAATCAGCATACCAAATCCGCCACCGGGATGAAACCGCACTGCCTGCTCCCGACGGAGAAGGGAGAGAAACGTGTTCGCCACGAGGCAACGCCGCGACGGCTGTGCGGCCTTCCA
>JBHIAD010000195.1:0-2045 GCA_046758405.1 Methylomirabilales bacterium (SeqCode) | reverse complement strand
GTGGTAGGTCGGGGACGATCACACCATCGACGCTGGCCGCCGCCGCACGACGGGTAAAGGCGTCGACCCCCATGCAGAAGATGGGGTTGTAGTAGCTCATGAGGACAACGGGGATCCCGGAGCGCTCCCGGAGCTGCTCGACCATGCGGAGAATAGCCCCGAGGGTCACACCGGCTTTGAGCGCCCGCTCGCTGGCCCTCTGGATCGTCGTCCCGTCCGCCAGGGGTTCGGAGAAAGGGACACCGATCTCCAGGAGGTCAGCTCCCTGCTCCGCAAAGGCCTCGGCCAGGCGCACGGTGGTCTCGAGGTCCGGGTCCCCTCCAGTCACGAAGGGGATGAGGGCGGGTTCTTTCCTGGCCCGCAACCCCTGAAAGCACGCGTCGATCTTATTCATCCCTTCACCACCGCTCCGCCTGGGTGCTCGGGCGGCTTCTTGCCCAGCAAGCTTGCCACCTCCTGGACATCCTTGTCCCCGCGCCCAGAGAGGTTCAATACGACGACCCTGTCGGGGCCAAGCGCCCTGGCGACCTGCTCCGCATAGGCAATCGCGTGGGCGCTTTCGAGGGCCGGGATGATGCCTTCCAGCTCGCTGGTGAGCTGGAAGGCGGCCAAGGCCGCCTCGTCGGTGACCCAGGTGTACTCCACCCGCCCCTGCTCCCACAGCCACGCGTGCTCGGGACCGACCCCAGGATAATCGAGGCCGGCCGAGACCGAGTGGGTGACCTGGATCTGTCCGTTCGGGTCTTGGAGGACGTAGCTGCGCGTCCCGTGGAGGATCCCTTCTCGCCCCGCGGCGAAGCGCGCTGCATGCTTGCCGCTCTCGATGCCCAGGCCGCCCGCCTCGACCCCAATCATCTTCACGCTCGGATCGTCCAGGAAAGCGTGGAAGAGGCCAATCGAGTTCGAGCCTCCACCGACGCAGGCAACCAGGCAATCCGGCAGTCGCCCCTCGATCTTCAGGATCTGCCCGCGCACCTCCCGACCGATCACGGAGTGAAAATCCCTCACCATGAGGGGGAAGGGATGGGCCCCGAGCGCCGAACCGAGGATGTAATGGGTGTCGTCAACGTTCGTGACCCAGTCGCGCATCGCCTCATTGATCGCGTCCTTCAAGGTCCGGCTCCCGGCATCCACCGGGATCACCCGGGCGCCGAGCAGGCGCATGCGCACGACGTTCAGCGCCTGCCGACGCATGTCCTCGGTGCCCATGTAAATATCGCACCGGAGCCCGAACAGGGCTGCCGCCGTGGCGGTGGCCACGCCGTGCTGTCCCGCACCCGTCTCGGCGATGACCCGGCCCTTGCCCATGCGCCGCGCCAGCAGGGCCTGGCCGATGGTGTTATTGATCTTATGGGCCCCGGTGTGGCACAGGTCTTCGCGCTTAAGATAGATGCGAGCCCCACCCCACCGTTCGGTCAGGCGTTCAGCAAAGGAGAGAGGCGTGGGTCGCCCCGCGTACGTGTGCAAGTAGTATTCCAGCTTGCGCTGGAACCCCGGGTCGGCCTTGGCCTTGAGATAGGCTTGGGTCAGCTCTTCGAGGGGTCCCATGAGGGTCTCCGGAACGAATTGCCCCCCGAACCGACCGAAGTGCCCCCGAGCGTCGGGCCACCGATCTTCCGCAGGTCTTGATCTTGTCACCCTGCCTCCCGTGCCCGTCGGATAAATTCCTGCAGGCGTTTGGGGTCCTTGCGACCTGGTCCCGCCTCGACCCCGCTGGACACGTCCACGCCGTACGGCCGCACCCGCCGGATCGCCTCCCCAACGGTCTCGGGCGTCAGCCCGCCGGAGAGGATGATCCTCCCGGCCCCCCGTACCTGCTGGGCCAGCTCCCAGGGAAAGGGCCGGCCGGTCCCCCCGAGGGCCCCTTCAACGAAGGTGTCGAGGAGAAAGGCGTCGACCCGGTACTGCGTGAGACTGGCCAGGCTGGCCTCATCCCGGACCCGGATCGCCTTGATCACCCGGCGCCGGAGGCTCGCACAATAGCCGGGCGGTTCGTCGCCGTGCAGCTGCACCACCCCGGCGCCACACTCGGCTGCGACCGATTC
>JBHIAD010000194.1:0-2116 GCA_046758405.1 Methylomirabilales bacterium (SeqCode) | reverse complement strand
GGACGACGACCCGGTCCACGACCTTCATGAGCGTGGCCATGATGTGCTCCACCCATATGATGGTGATCCCCATCTCGTCGCGGATCCCGCGGAGGGTGTTCGCGGCCTGGCGCATCTCATCGAGATCCAGGCCTCCCAGCGTCTCGTCGGCCAGGAGGAGCGAGGGACCGGTGGCCAGGGCGCGCGCCAGCTCCAGCTTCTTGAGTCCCGCCGCTCCGAGGAGCCCCGGGCTCGCTTGCGCATCGAGTGGGAGCCCCACCAGTCGGAGGACCTCCCTGGCACGGGTCTGGGCGGCGGTGTCTGGGTCACGGGTCAGATGGCCGAAGTGGGCGGCCAGGGTCACGTTCTCGAGGACGGAGAGCTTTCGGAAGGGGCGGGGGATCTGGAAGGTGCGGACGATGCCGCGGTGGCAGATCGCGTCCGGGGTGAGGCCGGCAATTTCCTCACCCCGGAAACGGATGGAGCCGCTGGAGGGCGGAAGCGCGCCGGAGATGACGTTGAAGAGGGTCGTCTTCCCCGATCCGTTGGGGCCGATGAGGCCGAGGAACTCTCCTTCCTTGACCTCGAATGCCACCCCCTGGAGCGCCCGGAACCCCCCGAACGTCTTGGAGACGTTCTGGACCGAAAGCAAGTCGCCTTTAGCGAGCCGCGTACGGGGAGGTCGACGGCAGCGGCAGCACCGGGTCCGCCGTCGCGATCGCCTTCGGGTAGACGATCTGGGTCTTGCCGCCGATGTACTGCATCACCACCAGCGAGGCGCGGAGGTTCTGCCCCCGCATGTCATGGCCAGGGCCGGCGAACTTCACCCCATACCCCTGGATCGTTCCGCCCTCGGGGATGTCCGCCTCCAACGCGGCCTTGCGGATCGCCTCGGGGTCCCAGCCACCGTACTTCTGGATCGCTCGCGGGAGCACATCGGTCAAGAGGATCCAGGTGTTGTTGAACCCCATGCTGGCGTGGGGTGGGATCTGATCGACGCCCGTTTGCTTCTTGTAGCGCGCCAGAAACTCGTCACGAATCTTTCCCAGCTCGGGGTTCGCGTACTTCTTCGGATCGAGCAGCTGGGAGGCGACCGGGTCCACGTTGAAGATATAGTCCACGTCCTCCTGGAACGCCTCGCGGAGCTTGTCGTACTGGCCGTAGCCGGCGCCGTGGCCCACGAGCGCCTTGACGCGCAGCCCGCGTTCCTTCGCCTGGCGGAGGAAGAGGGTGATGTCCGGATTGTAGCCGGTGTGGAAGAGCACGTCTGGCCGGGCCGCCTTGAGCTTGGTGACCAGCGAGCCCAGGTCCGGCGCGTTGGCCGAGTACCCCTCCTTCAGCACTACCTTCATGCCGATCTTTTTCATCTCGGCCTCGCCGGACACCGCCACGCCGGTCCCATACGGGCCATCCTCGTGGATGATGGCGGCCCTGATCTGCTGCGGCTTCATCTTGAATCGTTCCTCGGCGTAGTCGGCGATGAAGCGGGCCGAGAGCTGGCCGAACTGGCTGCCGGGGGGCTGGGCGCGGAAGGTGTACTTGAGGTCACGTCCCTTGAACACCTTGTCGGAGATGGCGATGTTGATCCACAGGAGGCGCTTCTGCTTGTCCACCTTCTGCGACAGCGGGACCGCGATGCCGCTGGAGTAGATGCCGAGTAGGATGTCCACCTTGTTCACGTTCAAGAGGCGCTCGGCCTCGTTGATCGCGACGTCGGGCTTGGACTGCGAGTCCCCCGGGGTCGCCCGGATCTTGTACTTGCCGAGTACCCCGCCCTTTTCGTTCACCATGTCGATGGCGATCTGGGTCCCGATGCTGCCCGGAACCGCGCCGGCCGCCGCGAACGGCCCGGTCAGGGAATAGAGGACCCCGACCTTGATCGGCCCCTTTAGCCCCTGGGCGGCGGCCGAAGGAGTCATCCATGTCGCAGCGCCGAGAATCACGAGCGCCAGGCAGGCCAGGGAGACACTCCGGAATGTATGTCGTCGAGTCATGGTCTTGCCCTCCGTTTTCGTTCCGATGATCCATTCAATAAAGGGCCAGCAGGGCCATCACCCTAGCACGTCGTCCTCGGGGCGTCAACAGGCAAACCACTCTCCTCCCATTCCCGCCTGAACCACCGGGTGCGCTATGCCGA
>JBHIAD010000193.1:0-2143 GCA_046758405.1 Methylomirabilales bacterium (SeqCode) | reverse complement strand
CCGGGCCCGGTCTCGCCGCCGATTCCCGCCTGGCTGGGGGCGAAGCGGAATCGGGCGCTGACCTGCCCGTGGGGGTCCCGGACCTCAGAGGGCTGAATGATCGCTGAGCTGCGTGGACAGCTTCTGGTCAAGTCACCCACCTATGTGGTGGTGGACATCGGTGGGGTAGGGTATCGGGTCTTCATCCCCCTGTCGACCTTCTACCGCCTGCCGGACCCCCCCCGAGAAGTCCGGTTTTTCACCACGACCCATGTCCGCGAAGACGCGATCCACCTCTACGGTTTCTTGACGCGAAAGGAGCAACAGGTCTTCGAGCTCCTGCGGGGCGTGTCGGGGATCGGCCCGAGGCTCGCCACCAACATCCTCTCGGGGATCGCGGTGGAGGATTTGATCCCGGCCATCGCTGGGGGGGACCTCGCGCGACTCAGCACCATCCCGGGTGTCGGGAGAAAGACCGCGGAGCGCATTGTCCTCGAGCTCAAAGAGAAGATCGACGAGGCCTTCGCGCCCTCAGTCACCACCCCCACCCCACCAGTGGCCGTGGACGGGATGCTCCGCGATGTGATTTCGGCCCTGGTGAACCTCGGGTACGGCCGGGCCGTGGCGATCCGGGCAGCTGAAGCCGCAGGACGGGATGTCCCGTCGGGTGGTGAAGCGACCGTCGAAGGGTTGATCAAGGAGGCCCTGCGGGGCCTCGTCGAGCGCACGGGGTAAGCGGGGGTGGTGGACAAAGACAAAGAGCGGATGGTGAGCCAGCGGGCGGTCACCGAGGACCAGCAGTGGGACCAGAGCCTCCGTCCGTCGACCTGGGACGAATACGTCGGCCAAACCAAGGTCAAGGCCAATCTGCGGGTGTTCATCGAGGCGGCGCGGGCGCGCGGAGAGGCGCTGGATCACGTCCTCTTCTCCGGGCCCCCCGGGGTCGGGAAGACCACCCTGGCGTACATCATCGCGGGCGAGCTCGGGGTGAACATCCGCGCCACGGCGGGGCCGGTCCTGGAGCGGGCGGGGGACCTCGCGGCGATCCTGACCAATCTCCAGGACCGCGATGTCCTCTTTGTGGATGAGATCCACCGGTTGAACCACGTGGTGGAGGAGGTCCTCTACCCGGCGATGGAGGACTTTCAGCTCGATCTCATCATCGGCCAGGGTCCCCACGCCCGCGCCATCAAGCTGGACCTTCCCCGGTTTACCCTCGTGGGCGCGACCACCCGGGCAGGGTTGCTCACCTCGCCCCTGCGGGACCGTTTCGGGGTCGTCCACCGGTTGGACTACTACCAGGAAGCGGAGCTCGCGCAGATCATCACCCGCTCGGCCAGGGTGCTTGGTGTGACGATCACCTCCGAGGGAGCGGTAGAGTTGGCCAAGCGCTCCCGGGGGACCCCGCGGGTCGCGAACCGTCTGCTCCGGCGCGTGCGGGACTACGCCCAGGTGCTGGGGGACGGCAGGATCACCCGGGAGGTGGCGATGGGCGCCTTAGAGCGGCTTGAGGTCGACGCGCTGGGGTTGGACGAGATGGACCGCCGAATCCTGCGCACCATCATCGAAAAGTTTGACGGGGGGCCGGTCGGGCTGGAGACGATTGCCGTGGCGGTCGGCGAGGAGAAGGATACCATCGAGGACATCTACGAACCCTTTCTGATCCAGACTGGTTTTCTGGCCCGGACCCCCCGCGGCCGCGTGGTCACCCGGCTGGCCTTTGCGCACTTTCGGTTAACGCCGCCCCCCCAGCCCCAAGAGGGGATGTTCGAGTAGGGCGGTTTGTCCAGGGGAGACGGCACCATGTCGGTCTTCGACCAATTCGGACGGGGGTTGGTCCTGTTCGGAATCGTGATGGTCGTCCTCGGGGTCCTCTTGATCGTGGGGGGGCGCGTGCCTTTCCTCGGCCGGCTCCCCGGGGATATCCTGATCGAAAGAAGGAACTTCACCTTCTACTTTCCTCTCGCCACATCCATCCTGCTCAGCGTCGTCCTGACCTTGCTCTTCACCTTCTTTGGTCGGAGATAGGATGGTCGCGGGCTGGTGCCGGGTCTGCTTCGGCCTGCTCCTCCTCTGCCTGTGGCCCACCGGGGATGGCCGCGCGGAGAACTGGCCGGTTCGGGTCCTGCTCCGGGAGGGCGAGGGTCCTATCACACTGAGGGCA
>JBHIAD010000192.1:0-2146 GCA_046758405.1 Methylomirabilales bacterium (SeqCode) | reverse complement strand
GGCGCTCAGCCCTAGCCTCGCTGAGCACCCCCCCGGCGGAGGGGAGCCTCCCCCCTCCGACCCCGCCGGGCCCCTCCCGGGACCCTGGTCCTCGTCGGAGAGGCTAGTGGGAGGGGCACTAGTCCTTCCCGCCCGGCTCGGCCTCTGCCCCTTCACGGGTACCCTGAAGCCTCCGCAAAATCTCCTCACCCGTTCGCCAGATGTCGCCGGCCCCCAGCGTGAGGACAAGGTCTCCTGGTCGGAGCAAGGGGACCAGACGGTCCGGGATAGCCCCTTTGTCAGGAATGAAGCGCACGCTGTGGTGACCATGTTCTTGCACCCCTTCTGCCACCTGGCGGCCGCTGACTCCGGGGATCGGCCGCTCTCCGGCTCCATAGATCTCCGTCACGACGAGGAGATCGGCCTGATAGAAGGCAGTGGAGAACTCCCGCAAGAGGTGGTATGTCCGCGTGTATCGGTGGGGCTGGAAGATCACCACAAGGCGACGCCCAAATCCGCCCCGTGCCGCGTCCAGGGTGGCTCGAATCTCGGTGGGGTGGTGGCCGTAGTCATCCACCACGAGGATGTCACGGGCCTCCCCCTTGATCTGGAAGCGCCGGTCCACCCCCGTGAATTCCTCGAGGCCGGCCCGGATCAGGGTGAAGTCGATATCAAGCTCCAGCCCCACCGCCACCGCGGCCAGGGCGTTCTCCACGTTGTGCATCCCGGGAACCTGGAGGTGGACTTTGCCCATCGGTTGCCCCTTCCAGACGATGGTACACAGCGAGTGCATACCGGTATGGGTAACATCCCGGGCAATCACGTCCGCCTGACTGCGGAGCCCGTACGTGACGAACCGCTTCTCCACGTGAGGCAAGAGGGCCTGGATATGCTCCTGATCGAGGCACAGAATCGCGGAACCGTAGAAGGGAACCTTGTTGATGAACTCCAGAAAGGTCTTCCGGATGTGGTCGAGATCCCGGTAGTAGTCTAAATGCTCCTCATCAATCGTCGTCACCACCGCGATGGTCGGGCTAAGCTTCAGGAAGGACCCATCGCTCTCGTCCGCCTCGGCCACGAGGAACTCCCCACGACCCAACTTGGCGTTGGTCCCCAGACTCCCCAGCCGTCCCCCGATGACAATCGTCGGGTCGAGACCCCCCTTGGCCAGGACTCCCGCTACCATGGAGGTGGTCGTCGTCTTGCCATGGGTCCCGGCGATCGCCACACCGTACTTGAGCCGCATCAGTTCCGCGAGCATCTCGGCCCGCGGGATCACCGGGATCAATCGCTGGCGCGCCGCCACGAGCTCCGGACTGTCGGCCGGGACGGCCGAAGAGCGCACGACGACATCAGCTCCATGGATGTGGTTCGCCGCATGTCCGACGAAGACCCGGATACCCAGCACCTCAAGGCGCCGGGTCGTGTCGGAGGCCCGAAGATCTGAGCCCGTGACGAGGTACCCCATGTTGTGCAGGACCTCGGCGATCCCGCTCATCCCGACGCCGCCGATCCCAACGAAGTGGATATGTCGATATCGCTTAAACATCAGCCGCGACGCCTCTCCGTGAGCGCGATCAACAGATCGGCGATGGACTGTGCCGCGTCCGGCCGACCGAGGGAGCGGGCCTTCGCCCCCATGACCTGGAGTCGCTCTGACTGACCCATCACGGTTCCAATCGCCTCGGCCAGTCCCTCTCCTGACAAATCCTGGTCCCCAATCATCTCCGCCCCCCCCGCTTCCACGAGGACCGCCGCGTTCCATCGCTGGTGGTCGTTTGCGGCGTGGGGGTAGGGCACGAGGACGGCGGGTTTGCCGAGGGCCGCCAGCTCCGCGATCGTCGTCGCCCCCGCCCGACACACGGCGAGGTCAGTCGCCGCGTAGACCGAAGCCATCTCTTCAAAAAAGGCGGCGGCCCGCGCGCACCCACCCCAGGCCGCATAGGCCCTCTGGACCGCTTCCAGGTCCCGTGTGCCGGTTGCGTGGAGAAACTGGACCTTCCCCCGCAGCGCACCGAGGCGCGGGAGAGCGTCGATCAGGGCCTCGTTCAGCCGATGGGCCCCCTGACTGCCGCCCAGGATGAGCACCGTCATCCGTCCAGCCATGAGACCCAGGGTCTTCCGCGCACGCTCCCGGTCCCCAGTCAGGAGCTCTTCCCGAATCGGG
>JBHIAD010000191.1:0-2184 GCA_046758405.1 Methylomirabilales bacterium (SeqCode) | reverse complement strand
AACGGAGCCGGCAGTTTCGGGGCGCAAACCACCTTCGCAACCGGGCTTACTCCCATCTTCGTCGCCCTCGGCGACCTCGATGGGGACATGGACCTTGACCTTGTCGTGGCGAACAATGCGTCCGCACCCCCCACCGTGTCGGTCCTCCTCAACACCGGGACCGGGACCTTTGGGGCGCAGACCACCTTCGCGGTCGGCAATACCCCCAACGCGGTCGCCCTCGGTGATCTGGACGGGGACCTGGATCTCGACCTCGTCGTCGCAAACGGGGCCGACAACACCGTCTCGGTCCTCCTCGGGAACGGAGCCGGCAGTTTCGGGGCGCAAACCACCTTCGCAACCGGGCTTACTCCCAACTTCGTGGGCCTCGGTGATCTCGATGGTGACGGGGACTTCGACATTGCCGTCGCAAACGGGGCCGACAGCACCGTCTCGGTCCTCCTCAATACCGGGACTGGGACCTTCGGGGCGCAGACCACCTTCGCAACCGGGTTTACCCCCATCTTCATCGCCCTCGGTGATCTCGACGGGGACGGAGATCTCGACCTCGTGATCGCAAACAATGCATCCGCACCCCCCACCGTGTCGGTCCTCCTTAACACCACCCCCCCTCCTGCGGCGGCACCCGGCGGAGGCGGCGGCGGTGGCGGCGGCGGGTGTTTTATCGCCACGGCGGCCTTCGGATCACCCCTGGCCCCTCAGGTAGAACTCCTCCGGGAGTTCCGCGATCGGTACCTTCTCCCACATCCGGCCGGCCAGGCTTTTGTCGCACTCTATTACGCGCTGAGTCCCCCACTCGCGGAGCTGATTGCCGGCTCGGAAATCCTCCGCGCCACCGTGCGGGCAGGGCTGGTTCCGATGGTCGGGTGGGCAGCCCTGGTCCTTTGGTCTCCGGGCCTCGGCCTGGGAATCCCACTCGTGATCCTGGGTCTCGGGGTCTGGCTGCCCCTCAGGGTCGACCGACGACGCCATCAGGGGGATGCTGGGCACGCCGTCCCGCACGCCGATACGCACACGCGATCACGGCGCGCAGTGCTGTGGCGAAGACTTGCCCTCTGGGGCTGCGTCCTCTTCACCTTGGACACGGCAGTCCTTCTCGAGGCTGGGTCAGGAGAACAGGCGAAGGCAGGCATCCCCGTGAAGTCGCTAGCCGAGGTGCATCTGCCGCAAGCAAGTCGATTTGCGCTCATTCGAGATCCGAAGAGCGGTCACGTGGGCCTCTTCAGGGGGGGCGAACCCATTCACGCAAGTGAGAATCCCCTCCCCTTCGGCGAAATTGTGGCGGTGCATGATGAGGTCCTCGTACTGGCCCTGCCCAGTGGTCGGACAGTAAGAATCTCTAAGGGGTCTAGGCTGCCAGGCCCACGCCACTTGACCTTCGTCCGGAGCGCTCTGATTGATACCCTCCACTTTCAGGTCCGCTTTGGGGCGACGGCCACCACCGACGGCAATTATTCCGTGATCACGATCCTGGGCCAGGGTGCAATCCTCCAGCGGGATGCGATCCCGGGCGAAGGCCGGGCGGCGACTAGTCCATCAACGGTTTCAAGGCCGCCACGACGCCCTTCGCCCCCTTCAGAGGGAACTACGTTGGCCGAGCTGTTAGATCGCATCCCCTTCGCCGAGGTAGCACCAGACACCTGGGAAATCCCCGCGGGGGACCTCAGAGAACTCGGCAATCACCTGGGGCCGCTTCTCGCCGAGGCCCTCCGCTCGGCGACGTTCATGGTTGACACGGGGTGGGGCCTCGGCCTCAGGGTAAATACCTCACTGGGCTCGGGCACCCTGGACCGGCGAGGTTTCCAGATCCAATACGCGAGGCTCGCCCGCCGGACAGGCCTCGAGGTGGGCGACCGAATTCTCTTTGTCAACGAGCATCCAGTCAACACCGCAGGGGGCTTGTTCAGGATCTATCGGTCGCTCAAGTCTGACCGGACCCTGTCCGAGGTCAAGGTGGTTATCAAACGCGGGGACGGGATGCGAACCCTGACATACCGCATTCGGTAGCTCCCCTCTCTGAGGTTCAAAAAGACCATCCCTGAGGGTTTGAAGATGATACATCAAACGAGGGAGACGCTTCGAGTGAGCGTCCTACTCGTCCTGATGCTCGCCCTTCTCCTCGGAGGAAATGATCCGGCCCTGGCAAGGCATGAGGGGATGGCCTGCGGACTTCCCTCGCCTGAG
>JBHIAD010000190.1:0-2264 GCA_046758405.1 Methylomirabilales bacterium (SeqCode) | reverse complement strand
TCGAGCTCAGGGGGCTCGCCACGGCCCTTCGGGTGGAGGAGGTGGATCTCCGGCCGGGGCTCGTCCGGATCCGTGTCGGTCCCGAGCCGCCCGTGGAGCCGGACCGGGTGACCACGCTCCTTCAAAAGCTGGAGGGACGGCTGCGGTACGTGCCCGAGAACACTCTGGAGGTGCTGGCGGGAGACTGCGACCTGGAGGGGCGGTTTCAGGCGGCCCGGGCAGTCCTGGAAGGGCTCCGATGAGTGGGTGGCGCACTCGCTTCCGTGGTGGCTGGGCGTGGGGGATGAGCTTCCTCCTGCTCCTCTGTCTGGTGGGGACCTGTGGGCAAGCCGCTGCCGGGCCGCTGGTGATGGACAAGGTGGTGGCCCTGGTGAACGATGAGATGATCACCTTGAGTGAGCTGCAGCTGGCGAGTCTGCCGCTGATCCGTCGGATGGCCCTGGGGCAGGTCGGTACCATGTCCCAGGACCGGATTCAGGCGACCCAACGGGATGTCCTCAACGACCTGATCCTGCACCGCCTCATGGTCCAGGAAGCGAAAAGGATCGGACTGAACGTGGGCGAGCGCGAGGTGCAAGCCATGATCGCTGCCGTGATGCAGCAGAATCGGCTGGAGACCGACCAGGACCTCGAACGCGTCCTCGCGCAAAATCAGGTGACCCTGAAGGACTTCCGACGGCAGATCCGCGAGGGTCTCCTGGTGAATAAATTACTGGTGCGACGGATTCGTTCGGCGATCATCGTCAGCGAGGAGGAGATCGCCGCCTATTACCGCGAGCACCGGGACCAGTTCACCCGACCTCCGGCCGTGCGCCTCCGTCACATCCTGATCAAGGTCCCTCCGGAGGCCTCCACCACCGTCCGCGAGGCCGCCCGGGCCAAGGCGGAGGAGGCCCTTGCAAAGGTCCGGAGCGGGGTTCCCTTTCCAGAGGTGGCCAAGGCGTACTCCGACGGGATCACGGCTCGGGACGGCGGTGACCTGGGTCTGATTAAGCGAGGAGATTTTGCCCCCGCCCTCGAGGCAGTGGTCTTTAACCTCCGCACAGGAGAGACGAGTGAAGTCCTGGAGACCGCAGCCGGCTTCAACATCCTGCAGGTGGTGGAAGCCATCCCGGGCGAGTTCTCCTTGGACCAGGCTCGGGAGAGGATCCGGGACCATCTCTATGATGAGAAGTACCGCACGCAGCTTGAGCAGTACGTCAAGGAACTCCGCGGGAAGGCCTTCGTCGAGATCAAAATCCCGGACGCGCCCTAAGCCGCGGCATGGCGGACGCCTAGGAGCAAGCGCACGCCGTCTCCGTTTCCTGATCACTGACCACCATCCACCAGCCACTCTCCTCCCTGGCCATTCCCGATTGACTCGCTCCGCCCAGAGAGGCTACAGTAGCCGCACCGTAGGGATCGGCAGGGTGAGGGCGTATCGATAGGATCGGGAATGGGTGGGGTAGAGCCGAGCAGCATCCCGGCCCCGGCCGGGCCTCTCGGCCCCACGGTGCTTTGTCGTGTTGACCTGGGAGAGGAGCCTTGAAGTGACCGTTGCCGACTTGCTCAAGACGAGACGCGAGGAGATCCTGCGGATCGCCGCCAAGCACGGCGCGCGCAACGTCCGGGTCTTCGGCTCGGCCGTCCGCGGAGAAGCGGACGAGCAAAGCGACGTTGACTTTCTCGTCGAACTGGAACCAGGCCGATCTTTGCTGGATCTCGGAGGGCTCCAGTACGAGCTGGAACACCTTCTGGGCTGCCGCGTGGATGTGGTCACCGAGCGGGGGCTGAAAGCGCGCATCCGTGATCGTGTCCTGCGCGAGGCCGTTCCCGTATGAGGGACACGAAGGAACGCCTGCGGGACATCCTGGAGGCCATCGCCGCTATCGAGCGCTACCGCGATTGTGACAAGCCGGCCTTCGAGCGGGACGAGTTGCTCCAAGGATGGTTCGTGCGGAACCTGCAAATCATCGGTGAAGCGGCCCGGGGGCTGCCAGAGGCTGTACGGGCCCTGGCGCCGGAGATCCCGTGGCCGAAGATCGTCGGGATGCGAAACGTTTTGGTCCACGGTTATTTCGACATAGACAGCGACGCCGTGTGGGATGCGGCGACTCGGGACGTGCCAGCTCTGCAGCCTGTCTCGAAGTGATCGGTCCTCGAGGACCTCGCGGAGCGGGCATGAGGGGATTCACACGAGCGGCGGGGCCGGCAGGGAATGTCAAGATTCAAGACCCGACCCCCCTCCACGCATACGACCCCCTCCACGCATAGTACCCCCTATA
>JBHIAD010000189.1:0-2275 GCA_046758405.1 Methylomirabilales bacterium (SeqCode) | reverse complement strand
TCTCGGCTGGGATTGGAAGCTGTGGAACGGCCTGCATTCGGTGCGTCGGAGCGGGCGGGCCCTGGACCTGTTTGGCTGGATCGGACCACGCCTTTGGCCGCTGACCTCCGACGGATAGTCGGCTGGGCCCTCCTACCCCACGCCTTCCCCTCGGTCGGTGTTCCCGGTGTCTCTCTTGCCGCGTCCGCCCTGTCGCCCCGGGATGCGTTTGCGGCAGCCGCCTCACGGACCCGGCGCATCCGCCCCGCCCAGGCGGCTTGGGAAATCTGGGGGAAATGCTCCTGGAGCCGGCGGATGAAATCCTTTGCCGACTCCGGGTCCCCCGCGGAGGCTGCTCGCTCCTCCGCGGCTCGCCACAGGGTCTCCATCAGAATGGGATCGTGCAAGGTGGGGAAGCCGAGGGGAGCATAGGTGGCCGTGATCCGTTGAACCAGCTCCTCCATCCTTGCCTTCAGTCGTCGTTCGGCCGCTGCGAGGAGGGCTGCTGCCAGGTCTTTGGGCGAGTAAGCCCGCCGGTCCTGCAAGAGGAGCCGCCGCATCTCGAATCCGGTCGGGCTGTCCGCAGAGATCTCCTCCCGGAGGCTGAAAGGCCTCTGCCGCACCACCTGGTTTTCGGCCACGTTGAGATACTGGACAACCCCGGAGAAGTCGGCGGTCCCCCCTTGGTCGAGGAGGGCCAGGCGAAAGGTCGCCTCAATCAGGATGACATCGTCGATGCCGAAGTCGATGGCCCGTAGCCACGGCTCGCCCCGCAGCCTGGCGTCCTGGGTGAGCAAGGGATCCTCCGTGAAGGCCACCAACGCAAGCCGGGCCCCCGGAGGGTTTATCTCGCTGACCAGCAGCTCTTCAAGGAGGTTACGCATCCGGGGGGGTTGCTCATACGATTTCTCCTTCGGAGCTTCATATCGAAATTGGAAGCGGATGTAGATAGCTAGGTGTCGGCCTTCCCCGGCGGGACCGGGTGCGGACGGAGAGGTGGTCGATTGCCTGGTGGCCGGCTCGGCCCAGGCCGCAGGTCCTGTCAGGAGGAGGGTGAAGAGAAGGGTTCCTATGTAGAGCACGCTGGGCATGATTTCACTTACCGAAAGACCCCCTCGGTGAAGCGGAGACTCCACCCGATGCCTCGAGGATTTACTTGAACGGTCCGGTCGTACTGTCCGACCATCCGGGTCCCGAACTGGGTATCGACGAACGCCAAAGCGATGATCCGGTGCGGACCCAGATCGAGATGGGAGGGTCGGGTGTCCCGGGGGTTCAGGGTCATGGACGGGGCCGTTTTCAGGGAATCGGGGTCCGCGTTGATGAATACCTCCACTCGCCAGCGGGTCTCGTTGATCAGCCTTCCGACGGTCGGATCGGCATTGGGAGCAGCCACTGACTGCGTGGTACGGCCAGGAGAGGCTACGGCCGCGATTGCGGCTGCGGGTCGCTCGCCTGGGCGGCCAGTCGGTGCTCCGGTTGCATGGCTGGCAAGGGTTCCCTGGTTCGCGCAGGCGGTCCCCATCGCCACGATGGTCAGGAGCGGTATGAATATGCGCATGCCTTCTCCCCACGCTTCGCTTCCCCGGGCTCCATCTCCTTTTGCCCCTCGCTGGGGATTCCCCTTTCACTTATTTAACCGCGATGGCGATCTCCCGGATCCCGGCATCCCGGGAGATTCCCAGGACGGCCGTGACCTTCCCGTGGCTCAAGCGTCGGTCGGCTCGGACGACGGCCGTGGTTCGCTTTTCCTGAGGATTTTTGAGTCTTGCCTCCAAGGTGCTCAGGCTTACTTCCTGCCCGTCCAGGGTGATCCGTCCCCCCCTGTCCATCTCAATCTGGATCGGTTTCCGCTCCTTCTGCGCCAGGTCGGCCGCCTTGGCCTCGGGCAGCTCAAGATCCAGCTTTCGCTGGACTTCGACGAAGGTGGAGGTGACCATGAAAAAGATGAGGAGGAGGAACATCACATCGATCAGAGACGTGAGACTAATCCCTACCTGATCCTCGCCCGGCTCGTTGAACTGCATCTGTGACCTCCTTCCCCTTACTCCGATGAGAGAGGTTTAAAGCTCGGGTCGCCGTCCCATTCCTTTTCAGACCGATTCAGGCGTCCTGTCGCCGGACCGGGGCGGGCAGCCGCGGGCCTGGGGCGGGCAGCCGCCAGGGCCGGTTCCCGTTCCTGGACCTTCGGAGGCACGCGCTCCTGCTCCACCGCCAGGTCCTCCAGAAAGCCCACGCAGACCGCCTCCATTTCCGTGACCCGCAATTCGACCTTCCGCCGGAAGTAGTAGTAGAG
>JBHIAD010000188.1:0-2284 GCA_046758405.1 Methylomirabilales bacterium (SeqCode) | reverse complement strand
GTAGGTCCCGGGACGCCGAGCCGCTCTTCGTGCGGAACCGGAGGCTGGTCTAACCGGAAGTTACCCCCACCAATCTGACCTCTGAGCCATGTAATTCCCAGCGGGACGGGCAGTTAGGAGGGGATCGCACGGCGCCATCTGTTCCCATGTACTGGGTACCATGTGCTCTTGTGTTTTCGTGCTGATGGCCGTATATTGTTTCCATGTACATCGAGGTCGTCCCCAACCGGAGCTCCCCGCCCTGCGTGCTGCTGCGAGAGGCGTGGCGCGAGGGCAAGAAGGTGAAGAAGCGGACCCTGGCCAACCTCTCCTCGTTGCCCAGGGAGCAGGTGGAGCTCCTGCGGCGGGTGCTCAAGGGCGAGGCGCTGGTCCCGGCGGAGGAAGCCTTCGAGATCCTCCGGGCCCGGCCCCACGGTCACGTGGCCGCGGTGGTGGGCGTGCTGCGGAAGCTGGGCCTGCCGGGGCTCCTCTCCACCCGCTCCCACCGGAAGCGGCAGCTCGCGCTGGCGATGATCTGTGCCCGGGTGATGGAGCCCTGCTCCAAGCTGGCCACCGCCCGAGCGCTGGACCGGGAGACGCTCGCCAGCTCCCTGGGCGAGGCGGTGGGGGTGGAGCGGGCCGGCGCCGACGACCTGTACGAGGCGCTGGACTGGCTGGGCCGGGGCCAGGGGCGGATCGAGAAGAAGCTGGCCCGGCGGCACCTGGCCGAGGGCCAGCTGGTGCTGTGGGACGTGAGCCCGGTGCCGTTTGAGAGCCACACCTGCGGGCTGGCCGCCTACGGCCGGCCCCGGGGCGAGAAGAAGAGCCGGCTCCAGCTCCTCTTCGGGCTCTTGACCACGCCGGAGGGCGTGCCGGTGGCGGTGGAGGTCTTTCCGGGCAACACGGGGGATCCCTCCACCGTCGCCCCGGCACTGGACCGGCTGCAGGCACGCTTCGGCCTGAAGCGGGTGGTGGTGGTGGGCGACCGGGGGATGCTCACCCAGGCCCGGATCACCGAGGAGCTCCTGCCCCGGGGCGTGGACTGGATCACCTCGCTCCGGGCGCCCACGATCCGGAAGCTCGTCCAGGAAGGCCCCCTCCAGCTCTCCCTGTTCGACCGGCAAGACCTGGCGGAGATCGCCTCGCCCGACTTCCCCGGCGAGCGGCTCATCGCCTGCTACAATCCGCTGCTGGCCAACGACCGGGCCCGGAAGCGGGAGGAGCTCCTTCAGGCGACCGAGGAGAAGCTGGAGCAGGTGGCCCGGGCCACGCGCCGGGCGCAGCGGCCCCTCTGGGGCCAGGACAAGATCGGGATCCGGCTCGGAAAGGTCCTCGGCCGCTCGAAGGTGGCCAAGCACTTCCGCTACGAGATCACCGAGCAGGGCTTCAGCTTCGGGCGGGACAAGCACTCCATCGCCGCCGAGGCGGCCCTGGACGGGATCTACGTGCTCCGGACCTCCCTCTCCCGGGAGGAGCTCGACGCGGAGGAGGTGGTCCGAGCCTACAAGCGACTCTCCAGGCTGGAGCAAGCCTTCCGGATCTCGAAGGACTTCGCCCTCGAGGTGGAGCCGATCTACCACCGGCGGGAGGATCGGGTGCGGGCCCACGTCTTCCTCTGCATGCTCGCCTTCTACGTCCGGCAGCACATGGAGCAGGCACTGGCCCCGATCCTGTTCACCGACCACGACCCGCAAGGGGCGGAGGCGCGGCGGGAGTCCGTTGTGGCTCCAGCGGTCCGCTCCGAGGCCGCCGTGCAGAAGGTGCGGCGGAAACGGACCGCCGACGGGCTCCCCGTCCACAGCTTCCGCTCCCTGCTCCGGGACCTGGCCACCCTGACCAAGAACACCGTGCGGATGGGCGAGACCCCCGTCCGCTTCGAGCAGTACGCCCGGCCCACCCAGCTCCAAGAGCGGGCCTTCGGGCTGCTCGAGGTCTCCTACCGCCTGTAGCCATGTAGCCCGCACCCGCCCAGTGATAGAAAACCCTCCCACGGAGCGGGAAAGCGATAGATTCTGCTAGACGGAACTTCCGACTAACCGGCGGATGGACCAAACCTCAGGCAACGCCGTCGATGCACGCCGCGCCAGCTGCAAATGATGGAATGGACTCCTCCTCCTAACGGCACCAGAGTGCCTCATCTGCTAACGGCCCGGAAGACCAAGAGACGGAGGAGGAGCCCGATGAACACTACTCACGTCGCGGTGGATCTGGCAGAGTCCGTGTTTCAGGTGGCGGTCTCGCACGCGCCCGGCCGCGTGCACAAACAACACCGGCTCTCACGGGCCGGCTTCCGGCGCTTCTTCGC
>JBHIAD010000187.1:0-2345 GCA_046758405.1 Methylomirabilales bacterium (SeqCode) | reverse complement strand
AGGAGGAATCTCGCCTCATCAACCTCATCCTGTCCAACGGCGCCCGCTTCTACGTGGACCACGCCCACCCCGAGTACTCGAGTCCGGAGACCACCAATCCGCGGGACCTGGTGATCTGGGACAGAGCTGGCGAGCGGATCCTGGACCTCTCGCGGAGTCGGGCGGAGGCGGTCTCTCCGCCGGAGCAGCGAATCCTCATCTTCAAAAACAACACCGACTCCAAGGGGAACTCGTACGGCACCCACGAGAACTACCTCATGGACCGCAAGGTCCCCTTCGCCCGGATCGTCCAGCACCTCTTGCCGTTCCTGGTAACCCGACAGGTCTACACCGGCGCCGGCAAAGTCGGGGCCGAGAACAACACGGAGCCCTGCGAGTACCAGCTCTCCCAGCGCGCGGACTTTCTCGAAACCGAGGTGGGGTTGGAGACCATGCACAGCCGCCCCATCGTGAACACCAGGGATGAGCCGCACGCCGATCCCGAGAAATACCGGCGCCTACACGTCATCGTCGGCGACGCCAACATGAGCGAGGTGGCTACATACCTGAAGGTGGGCACCATGGCCATCGTCCTCAGCATGATCGAAGACGATTTCATCGAGAGGGACTTCTCGCTGGAAGCACCGGTGCTGGCCTACCGGAAAGTCTCGCGCGATCTCTCCTGCCGGGAATCCCTCCGCCTCAAGGACAGCCGCACCGTGACCCCCGTGGATCTTCAGCGCGAGTTCCTCGGGCTGGCCCACCGCTACTACGCCGAGCGCGAGCCTGAACCGTGGGTGCCAGACGTGCTGGCTCGCTGGGAGTCGGTGCTGGATCGCTTGGCCCGAGACCCCATGACCGTCACGCGAGAAGTAGACTGGGTGATCAAGCGTGACTTGATCGAAAGCTACATGGCCAAAAACGAGCTCGGCTGGGACGATTCCCGGGTCGCCATGATCGACCTCCAGTACCACGACATCCGGTCCGGCAAAGGGCTCTTCGGGAAGCTGGAGGAGGCGGAGACGGTGGACCGCATCGTCACCGATGACGAGGTGTCCAAGGCGATCTACGACCCGCCGAAGGACACGCGCGCCTACTTCCGGGGCATGTGCCTGCAAAAGTACGCCGACGAGATCGTCTCGGCCAGCTGGGACTCGGTCATCTTCGACCTCAAGGAAGGGCCGCTCAAGAAGATCTTCATGCTCGAGCCGCTCCGAGGGACGGAGGCCCACGTGCGTCAAGTCCTGAGCGAGTCCCCCACCGCGGCCGACCTGCTGCACAACATCTCCCGCCCGAGCTTAGGCGTCTAGCGGGAGTGGCACCTATCCGCGGCTCTGCCTGAACGCCGCCCCACACCCTGCTGAACCTTGAGAGGAGGTCCCATGCAGGAGGGCTGGAAGGCTGTCTTCGCCGACTACACCAACTCGAGCTTCACCGAGCTCCTGCGCGCAACTTCGCCCCACCTCCTCCTCGGCCTGGCGCCCGCATTGGAGGGGTTTTCGCATGTCCACGGCACCACCGTCCTCGCCCTCCGCTTCCACGACGGGGTGATCATGGCGGGGGACAGGCAGGCCACCGAGGGGCTCCAGGTCGCCCATCGGCGCATCGACAAGATTTACAAGGGCGACGACCTCTCGGGGATCGGGATCGCTGGGGTCGCGGGCCCCAGCATCGAGATGGCCCGGCTCTTCCAGACGGAGTTGGAGCATTACGAAAAGGTGGAAGGGGCGACCCTGTCCCTGGAGGGGAAGGCCAACCGG
This sequence comes from Methylomirabilales bacterium (SeqCode), assembly GCA_046758405.1. Classification (GTDB taxonomy): domain Bacteria; phylum Methylomirabilota; class Methylomirabilia; order Methylomirabilales; family CSP1-5; genus JBHIAD01. Next base: position 606 of record JBHIAD010000187.1, on the reverse strand, counting down.
CTGGCCCAGATGATCCGGATGAACCTGCCGGCGGCAATGCAGGGGCTTATCGTGATCCCCATCTTTGCGGGCTTTGACGAAAAGGCTGGGCTAGGGCGAATCTTCAAGTATGACATCACCGGCGGCCGCTACGAGGAGACGGAATATTATGCCCAGGGGTCGGGCGGGAAGGATGCCCGCGACACCCTGAAGAAGCGGTATCGGAAGGACCTGCCCGGGGAAGAGGCCCTTCGCGTGGCTCTCGATGCCCTCATCGACGCCGCCGAGGAGGACATCGGGACCGGCGGCCCCGACCTGGTCCGGGGGATCTTCCCATCGGTGAAGACCATCACGCGTTCCGGGTTCAGCGAGGTTCCGGAGGACGAGGTCGGCAGGCTCTGCCAGGCCATCCTGGCCGAGCGCGGCCGGAAGGAGTGACCCGATGCCGCTCCCCTACTACGTCTCCCCCGAGCAGATGATGCGCGACAAGGCGGAGTATGCTCGCAAGGGGATCTCCCGCGGGAAGTCCATCGTGGCCCTCGAGTACAAGGACGGCGTGCTTTTGGTGGCGGAGAACCCCTCGGCGCTGCTCCACAAGATCTCCGAGATCTACGACCGGATCGCCTT
>JBHIAD010000186.1:0-2352 GCA_046758405.1 Methylomirabilales bacterium (SeqCode) | reverse complement strand
TCACGAGGTGTTGACCCGGGTGTGATCGCCTACGATCCGGAGGGCCCATGGGCGGCCCTGTTGGCGGACCCGGTCCGGTGCAACGGCTGTGGGGCCTGCGTCCAGCATTGTCCGACCGGGGCGATGGTGGAGAAGACCGAAGGCCTTCAGTTCACGCTGACCTTCTCCCCAGACCGGTGTATCAACTGCGGTCTCTGCCTCGACGCCTGCTATCCGGCCGCGCTGACCTATCACCAGGACCTTTCCTTGAGCGCCGTTGCGGAGGGTCAGGGGGATCGGCTGGTGGAGAAGCAGTACCGGCACTGTGCGCGGTGTGAGACACGCTTCCTGCCCACCGATCGGACCGGCGATGACACGGTCTGTTCCACCTGTCAGTCGTGGAGCGGAGGCGAGATCCTCGGGGAGACCGGGACGGCTGCGGCGAGCTAGGGTAACGGGGGACGGTGTCCTGCTCGGGCTCCGGACCCGCGATCCCGCCGCCGTCTGCCGCGCCCTGACGGCTCCCGGTGTCCGGGTGGTCTCGGCCCGTGCACAGGGCGTAGCGCCCGCCGATCACTGACCGATCCCCTTCGCGCTGAGGGTCGAGGGAGCCGCTCTAGGCCCAAGATAGCGGAAGGTTGACGCAGTCGCAGGTCCCCGCTATAGAGTGAGTAGGCCTGGTTCCCCGTGGAAGGGCGGAGCTCGTCTCGTCGGCAGGTCGCGCACAATCCCCAATCACAGGAGGAGAGGATGGGAAGGTTTCGGTGGATCATGGGCCTGGTGGCGGTTCCGGTCCTTACCCTGCTCATGGCAGACACAACCTGGGCAGCCGACGCGAAGGCAGGGGCGGAGATTTATCAGGCCCGGTGCCTCAAGTGTCATGGGCCCGAGGGCCACGGAAACGCTCAGGTGGGCATGATGATCGGGGCTGAGATCCCCGACCTCGGCGGTGCTGAGGTCCAGAAGAAATCGGATCACGAGCTTCTCGCGACCATCGCCAAGGGGCGCGGGAAGATGCCCCCCTTCGAGTACATGGGGCTGAGCCCCGAGGACATTCGAAATGTCCTGGCCTACATCCGGAACCTCAGGCAGTGGGGCCGTGTGATGGAGCCATGAGGGCTTTGTTGGAGGACATTTCCCTTGACATTGCCGCGTATGCCGCGCTATCGTTCAGACTCGGACGTGCGGGAACGTAAGTGAAATATTCGCCTCCGGTCCTCGCGGGGGATGAGTAGGATGCCCTGAGAAGGGCATTTTTGTTGTTCTGTGTCACAAGCCCAATTGCCGAAGGATGAGAAGAGGGGCAAGTCATGGCGACCGATTATGCCTTTGTTGGCGTCTTTCTCGTCGTGGGTGCGCTCTTCGTTGTGGTGAACGTCGACGTCATCTCACGGTTGATTCGACCCTCAGCCCCCAACCCGGCCAAGCTGACCACCTATGAGTGCGGTGAAGAGCCGATTGGGGGGGCGTGGCTCCGCTTTCACATCCGGTACTACCTCTTTGCCCTGATCTACATCGTCTTCGCCGTGGAAGCGGTATTCCTCATACCCTGTGTGGTGGTCTTGAACTCCCTTGGCTTGGCGGAGTTCGTTGCCCTGATGGTCTTCGTCGCACTCCTCTTGGTCGGTTTTGCCTACGATTGGAAGAAGGGCGGCCTGGAATGGGTCTGAGGCACTCGGAGGGGCAGTGATGGCAGATCCTGGGACGCCTGGGACCTCGTCGCTGCCTTCCGGAAACGGGGATCCCGGCGCGTCGGAAGAGATCCTGAAGGCTTTGCAGGCTCACTTCGGGGAGGTCTTTCGGGTCGCGGAGATCCGGGCCGGCGAGGCTTCGGTCACGATGGGGACCGACGGGGCCTTCGAGGTGTGCCGGTTCCTGCGGGAAGAGATCGGCCTCGAGTACTTGAGTTGTCTCAGTGGGGTCGACTGGATCGCCGATGGCGAACTGGAGGTCGTGTACTGCCTTGCGTCCCTCTCGCGGCCGGGCAAAGTCACCCTGCGAGTCCGGATGCCGCGGGACAATCCTGTGACCCGGTCGGTGGTCTCGCTGTGGGCGAGCGCCAATTGGCACGAACGGGAAGCGTACGACCTCTTCGGGATCCGGTTCGAGGGGCACCCCGATCTCCGCCGGATCCTCTTGCCGGAAGACTGGATCGGCTTTCCCTTGCGGAAGGATTATCGGGATGAGCGCTTCGTCTCCTACCCCATGGAAGAACGGAAACCAGGCGGCGTGACGCGGCCGTCCTAATAATGAAGCTGAGGTCCACTCCATGACGACGCTGAACCTCCAGCTCCAGCAGCACGGCGCCCCCCCCACCTCCGAGACCATGGACGAGTTCTGGGTGAACATGGGCCCCCAGCACCCCTCCACCCA
>JBHIAD010000185.1:0-2357 GCA_046758405.1 Methylomirabilales bacterium (SeqCode) | reverse complement strand
CGTGTAGCCTTTCTCCCGGTCGGTGTCGGCGGTTCCCGCGATGTCCAGGTGAACCCACGGGGTCTTCTCGACAAAGTGTTCCAGGAATTTCGCGGCCGTGATGGCCCCTCCCGGCCGACCCCCGGTATTCTTGACCACCGCGACATCGCTCTTGATCTGTTCGCCGTACTCCTCATCCAGTGGCATTTGCCAGATCTTCTCACCCGCCCCCACACCCGCCGCCAGGACCTGGTCGATCCAGGATCGGTCATTGCCGAAGGCCCCGGTCCGGATCCTCCCGAGAGCCACGACGCAGGCACCGGTCAGGGTGGCCACATCCACCAGCCGCTCGCAGCCAAGCTGACGAGCGTAGCAGAGCGCATCGGCTAAAATCAGGCGCCCCTCGGCATCCGTGTTGATCACTTCGATCGTCTTGCCATTCATCGCCCGAAGCACATCCCCCGGCTTCAAGGCCCTCGCATCCGGGAGGTTCTCACAGGCCGGCACCACCGCCGCGACATTCACCCGGGGTCGGAGTCTGGCGATCGCGGTCATCGCTCCCACGACCGCTGCCCCACCAGCCATATCCCCCTTCATCTGCTCCATCCCCTCGCTTGGCTTGATGGAGATCCCGCCTGAATCGAAGGTAATCCCCTTCCCCACTAACCCCACGGCTGGGACTCGCCCGCGCCCGCCGCGATACCGAAGGATGATCAGGACGGGATCCCGACCTGACCCCTGCGCCACGCCGAGCAGCGCCCCCATCCCGAGCCGGGTGATCTGCCGCCGGTTCAGGATTTCGCAGGAGAGCCCCCGGGTCCGCTTGCACACCGCCTGGGCGCGATTGGCCAGCTCCTGGGGGGTCAGGGTATTCGAGGGCTCATTCACGAGGTCCCGGGCGAAGGTCACAGCCTCCGCCACGGTCTGCCCGATCAGGACCCCTGCCCGGGCCGGTGCAATCTGGGGTCGCTCCCGGACGAGCAGGGTGAGGCGATCGACACGCTTCTCTTCCTTCTCCGCCTTATACCGATCAAAGGTGTAGAGTCCCAAGAGAGCACCTTCGGTGGCGGCCTGAGCGGCCTCGCGGAGATCGAGGCCCCCCGCCCCCGTGCCGTGGATCACGCTCGCCACCCTGCGGCACCCCGATCGTCTGAGGGTTCTGAGAGCTCCCCCCATCACGGTTCGAACCCCGTCCAGATCAAACCGCTCTGCCTTGCCGAGTCCGACGACCAGCACCCGAGTGGCAGGGATTCGTCCTCCCGTATGGAGGAGGAGGCTCTCGCCCGCCTTGCCAGTGAATTCCCCTGCGCGGATAGCCGATCGGATGAGTCCTCTGAGGGCATCGTCCAGTGCCCCCGTCGCCCCCGTGGGGGCCTGCACGCCCTCAAAAAGGTTGACGATCACCCCGTCCCCCCGGAAGGTCACCACATCCCGCGCCTCGACTCCGATCTGCACCTGTCGCCTCCTTCCCGGACGTTCGTCCCCTGTCCCGACCGGTGTTGATCCCCCTGCTCTCCCGGCAAAAAAATGGGTGGCCTCAGACGGCCACCCCTGCCCCGGTATCCCTCCGCATCACGCCTCAATAGTAAGAGGACATGATCATCTCCTCCACCCGGGGGTCCTTTGCCTGAAAGGGGTCTTTGCAGAGGATGGTCCGTTGATAGCGATCATTGAGCTTCAAGTAGCTCCACCCGACGTCATAGGACTTGTTCCGCCCCATCGCGTACTTGATGAAATCACTCCGAACCTTCGCCCGCGTCGTCTGCGGCGGTTCCAGCATGGCCTCGTCCACCTGCGCATCCAACACCAGGTGCTCCACCAACCCCTGCTTCGCCATCAGATAGTAGAGTCCCCGGGTCCGCTTGATGTCATGGTACTGCAGGTCCAGCATGGAGATGCGTTGGTCCTCGACGCCCACCTGCCGCCGCGCCATGTAGGAGCGGATCAGCTCCCACTTGATCACCCAGTCCACGTGCCGGTTGAGTCCCTGGGGCTCCTCCGCGAGCTGGTCGAGCACCCACCCCCACTTCTCCAGGATGTCCAGGACCTGCGGTGTGGTCTCCCGCCCCTGGTAGTAGCTCAGGGCCAGGTCGTAGTACTCCCGCTGCAGCTCCACCGCGCTCAGCTCGATCCCCCGCTTCAGGCGGACCTTCCGGGTGCAGGAGACGTCGTGGGAGATCTCCTTGATGGCGCGGACCGGATCCTCCAGGGCGAGGTCCCGCTTGATCCACCCATCCTCCACCATGGCCAGGACCAGGGCGGTCGTCCCCACCTTCAGGTAGGTGGTCCACTCGGACATGTTCGAGTCCCCCACGATCACGTGGAGCCGCCGGTACTTCTCCTCGTCCGCGTGGGGTTCGTCGCGGGTGTTGATGATC
>JBHIAD010000184.1:0-2504 GCA_046758405.1 Methylomirabilales bacterium (SeqCode) | reverse complement strand
TCGGCGCCAGCCGGGATCTCTCCAAGGTCGGCGGTCGGTTGCTCCACTTCCTGACTCGCCACGGGTATCCGGGGAAGGTGTTCGCCATCAACCCTCGGAGCGAAGCCATAGGCCAGGTGCCGACCTTCCCCTCGATCTCCGCCTTGCCGGAAGTTCCCGATCTGGCCTGCCTGGTCGTCCCGCCCGAGGCCTGCGAGGCAGCGCTCAAGGAGTGCGGCGCCAAGGGGATCCGCTCCGCCATCATCTTCACCTCCGGATTCTCGGAGGCTGGGGACATAGAGGCAGAGCGGCGACTGGTGGTCGCCGCCCGGGAAGGAGGAGTTCGCTTCTGCGGGCCCAACACCGTGGGGATCCTGAACCCGGAAGCACGGTTTCACGCTTCCTTCAGTGGTGCCCTCAACCTCCCGCCACTCGTCGGGGGTGAGATCGCCTACCTCTCACAGTCAGGAGCGCTCGGCGGCTCGTTCCTGACCCGGCTTTGGGAGCGCGGGGTTGCCATCAGTCGGTTCGTCTCGGTGGGGAACCAGGCCGACCTCGACGTGGCCGACTACGTGGACGCGCTGGTCGACGATCCGGCCGCCAAGGTGATCGCCATCTTCCTGGAGGGAGTCTTGGACGGGAGAAAGCTCATGCAGGCCCTCCTGCGCGCCCGCGAAGCCGGCAAGCCGGTGGTGGTTTACAAGGCAGGCCGAAGTCAGGTGGGGCAGGCGGCCATACGCTCCCACACCGGAGCACTGGCCGGCGATGACGCTGTCTACGGAGCTGCGCTTCGACACTGCGGGGCTGTGAGGGTTCTCGACGTCCCGGCGCTCTTCGAGGCGGCCGTGGCGCTGGCCTGGCAGCCGCCGCCCACGGGGCTGCGGGTGGGCATCATCTCGACCTCGGGTGGTGCCTGCGGAATCCTCGCCGACGAGTGCCGTCAGCGCGGCTTTGAGGTCCCCGAGCTTCCCGAGGGGACTCGCAAACGGGTCGAGTCCGTGATCCCGGCGTTCGGCGTCTCGCGCAATCCCATCGACGTCACCGCCCAGATGCTCGCCCGTCCCACCATGTTCCGGGACGTGCTGGCCATCCTGGCTGACGAGCCGGGGATCGACGCGATCGTCCTCATGCTCACCACGCTGACGGATCCCCTCGCCGAGCGGGTCGCGGATGACGTGGTCTCAGCAGTCCGGGGGCTCGGCAAACCGGTGCTGGTCGGCTGGATCGTCAGCCGTACGCTGGCCAAGAACGGGATGGGCCGCCTGACCGACGCCAAGATCCCGATCTACGAGAGCCCCGAGCGCGTCATCCTCGCGCTCAGCGCCCTGGCCGAATGGCGCCGCCTCAGTGACGACCGCACGTCGTAGGGGCTCTCACGTGAGGGTCATCGTGATCAGCATTGATGGGCTCGCGGCATTCTACTGGTCGGATCCTCGCGTCCGAATCCCCACCCTTCGGGGGCTGGCCGCGCGCGGCGTGGTCGCCCGCGGAATGGAAACGGTCTTTCCGAGCACGACTTGGCCGGCCCACGTCAGCCTGGTCACAGGCGTCGTCCCCGGAGTGCACGGCGTGGTCGGGAACAGTATCCTGAACCGCTCGGTCGGCCGCCCCGAGGATCTCACCGGCGACCCGATCTACGACGCCGACGAGCTGCTTCGTGTGCCCACGGTCCACGATCATGCCCACGCCGCCGGTCTCACCACGGCGGCCATTGACTGGCCAGCTACGCGCGGTGCGGCGTCCCTGGATTTCAATCTGCCCTTCTTCAAGGAGCAGCATCTCTTCGAAGCTCACACCCCTCGCCCTGTGTGGGCGGAGCTTTCCTCCCTCGGGTACCCCGTCGAGCGCCAGGGGGAGTGGGCGCAGCTGCCCAAGCGCTTCCTGAAAGATGCGATGGTGGCGGATCTCACAGCCCATGTCTTCCGGCGACATGCCCCGGACCTCATGCTGGTTCACTTCCTCTGCGTCGACAGCTTTCAGCACCTCTACGGCCCACGGTCGGCTGAGGCCTACTGGGCCATCGAGTACGTGGACGAGCGCATCCGGCACTTTCTCGCCGCTCTGCCCCGGGACGAGCTCGATGCCAGGACCGGGCTCTTCGTGGTCTCCGACCATGGCTTTCTCCCGGTCACGCAGGAGATCCGGATCAATGTTCGGCTTCGACGGCTCGGGCTGCTTCGCCTGGATCCCGATGGGCGAGTCGGCTCGACTGAGGCCCGGTTCGTGATGAACCACGGAGCGGGGTATGTCTACGTGCTGGATCGCAGAAACCCTGATGGCGTGATCAGGGACCTCATCCCTGAGCTGGGGAAGATCGAGGGAGTCTCTGGAGTCTGGACCGAGACCGACTACCCCGGTCTCGGACTTCCGACGCCGGAGGAGAACCCCCGGATGGGGGATCTGTTGCTGGAGGCCGCGCCGGGCTACTGCTTCGCCGACGAGGCTGAGGGTGACCTGGTCCTTGGCCCGCCTCGATACCGAGGCACCCACGGTCAGTCGCCGACTCATCCGGACAACTCGGCGTT
>JBHIAD010000183.1:0-2526 GCA_046758405.1 Methylomirabilales bacterium (SeqCode) | reverse complement strand
GTCCACCTCCTCGACCGTCAGCCCCGAGCCCGCGCCCGGGAAAAACAGGGCCCCGGGCTCTTTGAGGCGAAGCCTCACCTGCGGGTTTTCCACTCCAACGGCGGCCACACCCTGCGCGACCCTCTCCCCTACCACCCCCCCAAGGACCGCCACGCCTATCGCCCCTCCGATCGTGCGCGAGAACATCGCGACGGAGGTGGCCACACCGAGATGAAGTCGCGGCACGCTGTTCTGGACGGCGATCATCAACGGCGCCATGATCAGGCCCATCCCGAGCCCCGCAATGGCCATGTCCACCATCACTTCGGGCCTCGTGGTGCTCATGCCGAGGCGCGTGAACAGGAAGAACCCCACGTTCAACGCCACCACCCCAGTGAGGAGGATGGGACGCACCCCGATCCGCGGCAAGAGGGGTGCCCCGGTCACCGAGCCAACGCACCAAGCCAGCATGAAGGGGGTGAGGACAGCCCCCGCCGCCGTCGCGTCCGTGCCGATGACCGCTTGAACGAACAGCGGGATGAAGGAGATCGCCCCGAACATCGCCATGCCCGCCAACAGCCCCGTCGAGCAGGCCACACTGAAGACCCGGTCACGGAACAGCTCCAAGGGGACAATCGGTTCCGGGGCGCGCTGCTCAACCCAGATGAAGGCCGACAGGAATCCGGCGGCCAACAGCCACCACACCACCGGGTGGAACACAAATACCGATCCTCGCGCCCAGAGCCCGAAGAGGAGGCAGATGATCGCTGCCCCGAGGGCAGCCGCACCGAGGTAATCGATGCCCGGTCGACGCGTTGGCGGCCGCAGGGGATCAATGAGTCGCATCGCGATGATGGTGGCCGTGACGGCACCTACCGGCAGATTCACGAAGAAGACCCATCGCCAAGAGAGGTGGTCGGTCAAGAAACCCCCGAGGAACGGACCGACGATGCTGGCCGCCCCCCAGACGCCGCTGAACAGTCCCTGGACCCGGGCCCTTCCCTCGAGGTCATAGGCATCCCCGACGATGGTGAGGCCAATGGGCAACAGGGCCCCCGCGCCAAGCCCCTGCAGCGCCCGGAAGGCGATGAGCTCTCCCATCCCCTGGGCGAGGCCGCAGAGCGTCGACCCGAGGAGAAACACACCCACCCCGATCAGGTAGAGGGGACGCCGCCCATAGAGGTCTGAGAGCTTCCCCCACAGCGGAACCGTCACCGTCGAGGTCAGGAGATAGGCCGAGAAGACCCAGGAGTAGACAGCGAGGCCACCGAGGTGGGCCACGATGGTGGGCATCGCTGTCGCCACCACGGTAACCTCCATGGCCGCCAGGAACATCCCGACCATCACCCCTACGGTGACCCAGCGGCGTCGCGCTTTTTCGGAGAGCACCGAGACCTCCTCGGCGTCAGGTGTTCCCGGGACACGTCCTCGTGCGGATCCGTTTTCTCACAGCACACTGAGATCGCTGGTCGCTCAGCCCCTTGTGGGGCACAACAGACAGAAGAACCGAGAACGCAACCCGCGATTCACGTTTGGTTCACTGTATCATATGGCGCGGCCGAAACCCAAGGAAGGGAAAAGCCGGATGAACCCCCGAGGATCGTGACACCAGGGAGACATCGCTCAGAAAGAAGGGGAAAGAAGGCGTGACACGCTGCGGAAGGTCGAGTATCGTATGTAAGTGGCGTCGGAATACGCAGAACTCGTAGACAAGGGGTGTGCCATGAGTCGAGGGGTCGGTTGGGTCAGGGTTGTCGGGTGGAGCGGGATCCTCTTCCTCCTGCTCCCGGCAGGGGTTGGGAGCGCGGCTGAGGACACCGTTGTCGCCCGGGTCAACAATCGGACGATCACGCGGCAGGATTTCGAGCAGGAGCTCGAGCGGCTCTCACCCCAGCAGCAGGCAGCGGCGCGGCGGCGTCCGGCCGAGTTTCTCCAGGCAATCGTCCGCGAGGAGGTCTTGTATCAGCAGGCAGTGCGGGAAGGGCTCGACCGGGACACCAGGGTCCTGGCACGCCTCCATGCGGTGAAACGGAACATCGTGATCCAGGCGTTGGTGTCCCGGAAGATTATCGAGCCAACTCAGGTCACGGCGGAGGAGGTGAAGGCCTATTACGATGGGCACCTGACCGATTTCAGCTCAGAGACGGTCACCGCAAGCCACATCCTGGTCGACACCGAGGCCGAGGCTCACGCCATCCTGAAGGAGCTGCAAGCGGGCACGCCGTTCGAAGACTTGGCAAAGGCCAAATCGCTCGACCGGAAGAGCGCAGTCCAGGGCGGGAAACTGGGTCGCCTCGCCCGCGGTCAAACGGTCCCCGAGTTCGAGCAGGTCGCTTTCGCGCTGAAGATCGGTCAGTTGAGTCAGCCGGTCAAGAGCAACTACGGGTTTCACATCATCAAGGTGAGTGATCACCAGGTCACGAGGCAGGCCTTCGACGAGGTGAAGACGCAGATCGAGAACCAGCTCCTTCGTGAGCGGCGGCAGAGTGCCTTTACCCAGTACATGGATGCACTCGAAAAGGCGGGCAGCATCGAGGTCTTTGAGGA
>JBHIAD010000182.1:0-2640 GCA_046758405.1 Methylomirabilales bacterium (SeqCode) | reverse complement strand
GGCCGTCACCTCCTCGATGGCGGAGGCGGCGGCCTCGGTGTCCTTGGCGGAGCGCCGGGTGGCGGCAGTAATCTTGGACGCGGCGAGGGCGACCTGGTCGCCGGCCCAGTGCACCTTGCGGACCAGGTTTCGGAGCCCGCCGATCATGTCGGCGAATGCGGCCTCCAGGGTGCCTATCTCGTCCGCCGAGCGGCAGGCTACGCGAGGGGTCAGATCCCCTTGGGCGATGAGCTGGGCGACGCGGCCGATGTCTCGGACCCGGCGGGAGACATTCTTGGCCATCAGATAGGTTACGCCCAGACCTGTGAGGAGCCCCAGACCTCCCAGGAGGAGCTGGAAGAGCACGGTCCCCCCGTACGCCGCGCGCCCCTGGGCCCGGCGTCGCTGCGCCCGGGCCTGGTACAGGCCCATGATATCGCGAAGCGCGGAATCGACCGGTCCGATCAAAGAGTCGAGGGAAGCAAGGGCACGCGATGGCGCGGTCCCGGAGGAGCCGTCGCGTCCCTGCGCCAGGATGTTCTCTACTGACCGCTCGTACCCCTGCCAGGCCGCTGTGTACTTCGCGAAGGCCGCTCGTGCCTCCTGCGATCTCTCCCGATCCGTAAGCGTAGCTACCAAAGCCTGAAGGGCCCGTTCGTGGTTCACTCGCTCTCGGCGTGCGGCCTGCCGATCCGGAGTCGTGGTGGCCATGAGCTCGACGAGGCCCAACGATCTGACCTGGGCGGCCTCGGCCCGAGCCTGGCCGAGGTCCTGCATGGGACGGAGAAACTCATGGTGAAAGCTGCGGACTTCGTGGCTCACTCGGGAGAGCTGGTAGAGGCCTTGGATGCCCAGCGCGCTGAAGATGAGGGCGGTCAGGAAGAATCCCACCAGCATCTTCAAGGTCAGAGGCCAGTGCTTTACCTTTTGGTAGATGCCTTTCACAGATCGCGTCCCACCGGCTGGGGAAGAGGTCGCACCCCGCGCCTAGGCCAGCCCGTGTGGGTGCAGCAAAGGGCATGCCAAGTAGTTTTCGATCAAGGGAAGACCACGAGAGAGGTGGGCGTTCCAGTCCGATCTGGCGTGTACCCGAAAGGGGGGCTATACGTGGGAGAGCTGACGGGCTTACGCGGGAAGGTGCGACGTGGTCTCGACCCCTACCGGGTCGCCTGTCCCGCCAAGGCCTCCGCCGGTTGTGCGGTGGCGTGCTCCACGCTCTTGTGGTGCCGGCGGATCTCATCCGGGTCCATGACGCGACTCAGGTCGAGGAGGATGAGGAGCCGGTCGTCCAGCTTCCCGACTCCGCGCAGGTACTCGATCCCCACGCCGCTGATCATCTCCGGGGGGGGTTCAATGGCCTCGGTCGGCAGCCGCAGGACCTCGGAGGCGGCATCGACCAGCAGGCCGACGAGCCGCTTGTCTATCTCGACCACCAGGACGCGGCTCTGGCGGCTGCGCTTGACTTCCCCCAGGCGGAGGCGCTTCTTCAGGTCGATGACCGGTACGATCCGGCCGCGAAGGTTGATGACCCCTTCCACACACCAGGCAGCCTCGGGTACCCAGGTGATCTCGGGGACGCGCACGATCTCCTGGATCAGCCCGACCTCGACGCCAAATTCTTCCTGGCCCATCTCAAAGGTGACGAGCTGCAAGGTCCTGCTCATCGGGTGCTCCTCCTCACTCGAGCGGGCTCGGGTGGGTCTGGCTTGCTCCCGTCCTCCCGCGCCTTCACGGGATTGCCGAATTCCGCTGTGGCTCGAGTGGATAGCCGTTGCTCTCCCAAGCAGTCATTCCGCCCTTTAACCAGAAGACGTTCTTATACCCGGCTTCAAACCCCTGCGCGATGGCCCGAAGGCAGTGTCGCGCCTGCTGCGGGCGCGGGTCCTCGCAGTAAATGACAAGGGGTAGGGAGCGGTCGGAGCCGGAGAGCACCGTCTTCAGCGGCTTCTGCCAGGGAAGATGGATGGCGGAGGGCAGGTGGCTGGTTTGGTAGGCCTTGTTGCCCGGCCGCGCGTCCACCAGCAGCAGGGGTTGCCGCCGGTCCATCCAGGTCTTCAGCTCCCGCGGCGCCAGGACGCGCACCGATGGCTCCTGGGGGATCGCCCGCGCCACTGCATCGTCGCCCCGTATGGTGGGGGTGGCCTTCATGAAGAAAAGGAACGCACTGAGCAGTGGGACCACCAGGAGCGTGGTCAGGCCGACCGTCTTGGTTTTCATCATCTTCCTCATCCCATGGCTCCTTCTGGACTAGGTCCGTCTCTAGAGGGTTCAGGGTTCCTGGATGCCCGGGATGGTAAGAGTGCAACAGTGGTGCCAAAAGGACCGCTGGTCGATAATCGCTGTAACCTATTGATTCCATTGTGTTGTAGTGCTCCAAGGATCTCCCAGATCCCTGCTCATTTCTCGGCCAGGCCCCCACCCGGCCTGCAATTGGCGCGTTTCCGGACAGGGGGGGTTCAGCCCTGGGTTTAGACCTCAGGCTTAAGCGCTCCTGGCAGCGCCTCGGCGTCGCTGTCCTCGATCACGAACCGGCTGACCGCCTGCTGCATCGCGTTCGCCTCGCGGTGGAGTTCCTCTGCCGCCACGGCGGCCTGAGTGACGGCCTGGGCATTCTGCTGCACCATGGTCCGCATCCGCTCCATCGCCTGCACCACCTGGGTG
>JBHIAD010000181.1:0-2681 GCA_046758405.1 Methylomirabilales bacterium (SeqCode) | reverse complement strand
ATCGGATCAGCGTCCTTCCGGAGCTTGCCCGGCGCACCGCTCTGTGGCGACCTCCCCGCTACCTTCCCCCCGCAAGTGCGCGACCCGCGCCAGGGCGGCACAGGCCTCGGCCGGCCTCTCCATCGTAAAGAGCAGTGCCGCCAGATGCTCCGTGATCTCCACTTCCGCCGCCGGGGGGATTTCTTCCTGAGCGCTGAGGGCGGCGGCGAACTCAGCCCGGGCCGCTTCCAGTGCGCCCCGGCGGTGCAAGAGCACACCGAGGGTATCCCGGTAGGCCCAGGTCTGCGGGGGATCGGCACTCAGAGCCCGGCGAACTAACTGCTCGGCCTCCTCGAGTTGTCTCCCTTGGGCGAGGTAGGCCCACGCCAGATTGTTCATCACCTCCGGCCGCGGCGGGTCGTGCTCGAGCGCCATGCGGTAGAAGGAGACGGCCTCATCGGGGTCCCCGGACTGATAGGCGACGTTGCCCAGACCAATCAGGGCCCCCACGAGGGTCGGGTCTCGTTTCGTGGCAATCCGGTACTCCTCCCGGGCCCGGTCGTAGTCTCCCCCGGCTTCATAGATCTGGCCGAGCTCGAGGTGCTGCACGGCCGTGAGGGGGTCGTGGAGTACAAGAATCCGCGGGAAACTACAGGCGGAAAGGGCGAGGAAAATCCCGCCAAGCCAGAGCAGAGGACCCACCGGTGCCTTACCCCGGCATGTCGGCCGGCTCGACCACAAGCGCCCAGAAGGCTGCTCGGGCCCAGGCGCGGCTGAACGCCCCATAGGAATAGGCACGGTCCCGATCTCGTCCCGAATAGGTGATCAGGGTCGCAGAGGTGTCGTCGTATCCAACGACGACCACGTAATGCCACGCCGGAACGAGCCGGGAGCCAAGGTTCAAGAGGGCAACGACCGGCCGGCCCCGGTCCACCGACGCCCGGAGGAGCGCCAGGTTTCCCTTGAGCATGCGGGCCCTGAGGCCAGCGCGCTCGGCATAGAGAAGCATGTCAATCGATAGCGTCCCCTTCAGCCGATCGAGGTACACCTCGCGGGCGACCTCGGCCTGCGTGACCGGGATCCCCCAGTACCCCAAGACCGAGGCGAGGGTAGCAGGCCCGCAGTAGTTCTCCTCCTGCGGGTAAAAGGGGACTCCCTGCACATAGCGGGCGGCCCTCGCAGGGCCACGGCCCCTGGAGATCGCTGGGGCCGTGGTGGCACACGCGGTCAGCAACGCGGCGAGGAGGACGAGCGCAGGAACATGCCGGCTCATTTCGTGATGACCACCTTCCGACCGGTGAAGTGCAGAACCAGGAACAGGATAATCCCCAGCAGGAGGATGACGATAATGACTGCCCCTGCGTCTCCCCCCGGAACCAGGCTGTCGAGTTGGCCGGCGACCTGTCGGACCTGGTCATCGGTCATCCGGGCCAGGCGGCTCTGGATCTCCTCCGCTGTCAGGCCCAGGTCCTCAAGCCGCTGCCGCACGAGCTTGCGCTCGAGGACGCTGCGAATCGTTGCCAGGTCCTTACTCCGGGCCGCCGAATCCGCCGGGGCGGTGGCCGGGACGGGGGAAGGGATCAGGATGGCTTCCCCGTTCTGGGGGAGAAGGAAGACGAGCGTGGTAAGGCCGATCAGGTGCCAGAGGAACAAGCGCCACGGGGAGCGGGTCGTTAGTCCCTGTCGGATAGTTCCCATGTCCATGTCCTCCTTATTACGCGAGGTGGTGGAGACGTCTCCCGTTCACGGTGTCAGGCAAGGAGCGGTTCGATCTCTGTCAGATCGCTGACGGTATGGTCGGGCCGGGGGACCCCTGCGTGCAGGTCCACCCCATCCCGATTGACCCAGATGACCTGCATCCCCACCCCCTTGGCACCCAGGACATCCACCCGTTGGCAGTCACCCACGAAGACAGCACGGGTCGGGGGGAGGCCGAGGTCATGACAGGCGCGGAGAAAGATCCCGGGTCGTGGCTTGCACTCGCCCACCGTCGCGGAGATGAGGGTCGTCCGAAACATCGAGGCGATCCCTACCCGCTCGAGAATCCCGCAGGCGGTCGGGGCGTGGTCGAAGTTCGAGACGAGGGCAAGGGGGAAGCGCGCGGCAAGACGCGACAGGACCGGCCGATAACTTTCGGGAAACTCGACGGAACCCGCGAGGGTCTCCATGTGCAGGGTAAGCAGTGCCGCCCGTTCCGCCGCCGTCGCTCCATTCACCGGGAGGCCAAGCTCCTCGTAGAGGAGAGCAAATCGGGTCGCAGCATCGACCTCACACCCGTCGGCGATCCGGCGTCGCTCGACCTCGGCTGCGCTCGCGGTGAAGGACCGGTGAAAGGTCCCGAAGTCGATCTGCGGGTGGTGGTGGCCGAAGTACGCGTAGAGCGCTCCGCTCGTGGAACGCAGGGAGGTCCCATTGAGGTGGACAAGGGGAAGCCGGTCCCGGTGAAAATGGATGAGGGTGCCGAAGAGATCGAACAAGACGGCCGCCACCTGCTCCACGAAGCCCTCCCCCTGGTGTAAGGTCGGTTGATGGTACCGCAGAGCCACCTGCGAATCAATATGAACACGTACCAACCGCCACCCGGAAATATGGTAGCGTAATCCAATAGACTGACCTCAGGCCCTTCCACGTGAATCCCGTGGACTCCAAGGATGTGCCCTCAGCAGCAGACAACCCCTGTGCAGCGACTAAACAGACAGATC
>JBHIAD010000180.1:0-2709 GCA_046758405.1 Methylomirabilales bacterium (SeqCode) | reverse complement strand
GCACGGCCTCGACGTCCTCGGGGTCCAGCACAGGCGCGAGCGGCTCGGGGCAGGCCGCCTCGACATCTACCGGGGATACGGATCCGAGTAGCTCGGGACAGGCTGCTGCAACATCTAGCTCGGGGCAGGCTGCTGCGACTACCTCTGGAGGTGGCGGGGGTGGTGGTGCCAGCGGAGGTGGCGGTGGAGGCGGAAGTGCCGGAGGCGGTGGCGGCAGCAGTGGCGGCTCTTCGACCGGCGGGAGCAGTTCCTCTTCCTATGCGGGGAGCGGCTCGGGGTCGACTGGTGCGGCTGCTGTTGGCTCCTCGGATACAGCATTGGCGTCCCTCGGGCCGGACAAAAAACAGGAACGGAAGCTAGAGGCTGCGCAATTGCAGCAGGAAGGGCGGGATCTCTACGAGCTGGGAAGATTCGACGAGGCGATCCTGCCGTACCAGCGGGCGAGAAGGCTGTGGCAGGCCGTCGGTTCCCCGGAGCAGGTTGCCCAGGTCATGCATGAGTTAGGGATTGTCTATTACGGCGCAGAGCGGTACGCCGATGCCCTTCGGGCGTATGGGGAAACCTTCAAACTGTACCGAAGGCTCGGAAACCGGGAGTACGAGGCGCGCGTACTCTACCACATGGGGATGGCGTATGAAGCCCTGAGGAATTATGTGACTGCCGCAGGGCGATACCAGGCCTCAATCAAGATTTGGGAGGACCTGTACGAAGCAGAGGAGGTGGCCGCGGTCCTGGAACGGCTCGGGGCCGTGCAGGCAGCGGTGGGCGGCTACGCTGACGCCCTCACCAGCTATCGTCGCTCGCTTGCCATCTTTGGGGAAATTGGGAGCTATGAGAAAGTTGAAGACCTTCAGCAACTCATCGCACAGGTGGAAAACGTGGCGCGCTGGCCCGGACCGGCACCTGGAGCGAAGTAGTGGGGGGACCGAGCGCGGGACCGTCCTCCTCCAGGTCCTCTTCTTTTCGATCCTGGGGGTGCTGCTCTCGAGCTTGCTCGTGTCAGGTCTCTTCATGCAGTCCCATGCGATGCGGCGTGGCCGAGACGCGCCCCAACTCTTTTATTCCGCCGAATCCGGCGTCCATTACACCATCCAGCACCTCGTAAATGCCGTTTCCCGGGAAGACGGGGCGATCGAACAGTTTCGCGTCCTCGCGGCCCTGTGGAACCGGCCAGAGCCGTTGACAGGCACGGTTGGCCAGGTCCCGTACGAGGCGCGGATCGTGGACGTCTCCCCGAATCTTGCTTTCCGGGCCTTCGTCCGAAAGTATGCCGATGTGACCATCGAGGCCGAGACGCATAAGAGCGGGGTGCCGGCGCAGGTGGTCCGTGCGACCTATCGGCTTCGCCTCGGGCCGATGGCTACAGAAGGGCAGCGCCGCGCGACCCGCCTGGTGTGGCAGAGGAGCTAGCGATGGCAGTGGCGGCCCGCCCATCCTGCCGCGGCTACTCCCTCATCGAGGTGGTGCTGGTGATCGGGATGTCCGCCTTGATCGTTGGTGGGATGGCGCTTGCCCTTCAGTCCCAGGAGCGTGCTTATCAAGCGCAGGGGTCCGGCCAGGAAGAGCTGCAGAACCTCGATCTTGCCGTCAAGCAGCTTCAAGAGGACTTGCAGCTGGCGGGCGCGGGCCTGCCCCCTGGGACTCTTCCGGCCATCGCCCCGGGGCCTGGCGACGGCAGGCCGGTCCTCACCATTCACTATCTCATGGGCACCCCCTTCGTCACCAGGCTCACCGTGCCTGCCACAGACCAGTCGAGGCTGTTTCGCGTTCCGCCCAAGGCCAGCCGCCGGTTTCGGCAGGGAGACCAGGTCCTCGTCCACAACGACGGCGCGTGGTTGGCCTTTCGGGTGGTGGACGTGCAATCGCGCAGTCGTCCGGGCCTGCGCCCCGCCCCAGACATACTGAGCAGCGCCGGTGGTGCACCGTTTCGTTTAGCCTTTCCGCAGGGGAGTGAGGTGGTCCGCCTGCGGGATGCGGAGGTGCAATACGTGCTGCCACGGGGGGAAGCGTGGGACGGCCGGCTCGTCAGGCGCCAGGGCACCCGGGAGGAAGTGGTCGCACACGAGGTCCGGGACTTTATTGTGGAGTACCTGGTGGTCCCTCCTGACGGGGTGGAAAAGCAGTGGACACCCATACCGCCTGGCGACACGCCCATTCTTGGGACGCGCGTGCGGCTCGCCGTAGGACAAACGGCGGTGCGCTTTACGGTCACGCCACGAAATCTTTTCCGGGAATCCTTGTCATGAGCATAGTGACCAAAGCGCATCACGAGGCCGGGTTTACGCTGCCCGGCGTACTGGCAAGCCTCATTATCTTTACGGTGCTGGGGCTCGGGATGCTCGAGCTGTCGGGCGAGGTCTATTACCGGAATGACCTGCAACGCGAGACCATGATTGCCACCGCACTGGCGCAGGCCGAGGCGGAGGAGTTACTCGGCGCGGGGTATAACGATCCCCGCTTGGTGGACCCGGATGGGGGGAACGATGTGGCATCGGATGTTGGTTGGAGCCCCGACCCCTTCCAGGACCCGGATCATGCCGATCCGAACAACCCGCTCGATGCGGAAGGGGAGCCGGGTGGGTCCCGCAGGTTCACGCGGGTCTGGAATGTGGGCGAGGACATCCCCGTGCCCGGGCTCAAGACCGTGACGGTGCTCGTCGGGTGGCGCGATTCGCAAGAGCGGCCGCACGTCGTCAGTCAGACATTCCA
>JBHIAD010000179.1:0-2734 GCA_046758405.1 Methylomirabilales bacterium (SeqCode) | reverse complement strand
AGGTAGTAGCTGTAAGCATCGGTAATCTGAGCTACAACTTCCGTCCCTAGAGGGACCTGCCCTCTGGCGAAATGGACGATGGCATTGGTCCGCGTCCGGCCCGAGCAGAGGGATCCTTCTTTTCGATTCGGTCCCTGATCGATGAGCACCTTCACCCGAGCACCCACCAGGGCTTGGTGGCGTTCGAGGGAGATCGTCTCTTGCAGCGCGAGCAGATGCTTGAGTCGCTCCGCCTTGACTGCCTCGGGAACCTGGTCGTCGAAGCGCTCCGCAGGCGTCAAGGGTCGCGGGGAGTACTTGAAGGCGAAGATGCTGTCGTATCGAACCGTGCGAAGCAGCTCCATGGTCTCCTCGAAATCGGCTTCCCCCTCACCCGGGAACCCGACGATGATGTCGGTGGAAAGGGCAATCCCCGGAATCGCCGTCCGAAGGGCCTGAGTAATTTCGAGGTACTCCTCCACCCCATAGAGCCGGCGCATCCGCTTCAGGAGCCGGTTTGACCCCGATTGCACGGGCAGGTGCAGGTGCTCACAGACGCTGGGCAGCTCCGCCATTGCCTCGATCAAATCGGCACGCATATCCTTCGGATGCGAACTTGTGAATCGGACCCGGATGCCTCCCTGGGTCAGGGCATCGATCTGTCGCAGGAGCTCGGCAAACGTAGTACGGGGGCGAAGGTTCTTCCCGTAGGCGTTCACAGTCTGCCCGAGGAGCGTGATCTCACGGTAGCCAGTGGCGACAAGCTCCGCCACCTCCGTGAGGATATCCTCGGGGGGACGGCTGCGCTCGGGACCGCGGGTATACGGGACGATGCAGAAGGTGCAGAAATAGTTACAGCCTTCCATGATGCTGACCCATGCGCGGAACCCGCTCTCCCGCCGCGGGCGGGGCGAGACGACGTACAAGGGCAAGGGAGCCTTCGGCCTCAGACCCTCGGGACCACGGGTCTTGCCCTCCAGAATCGCCGGGAGCTCGTAGATCATCGCCCCGGGCCCCACCACGATGTCCAAGTAGGGGAAACGGGTCTTCAACCGCTCGCCCTCCCGCTGCGCCAGACAGCCGCAGAGCCCGATTCGAAGGCCGGGACGTTGACGCTTCAACTCCTGGAACCGCCCGAGGAGACTGAAGACCTTTTGCTCAGCCTTTTCCCGGATACTGCAGGTATTGATCAGGATGAGGTCCGCCTCGGCCGCCGAATGGGTGAGCTCGTAGCCCTCCTTCCCCAGCACTCCCGCGATCTTCTCGGAGTCGGCCTCGTTCGCCTGACACCCGAAGGTGATCATCTTGAGCTTCGCCATACCTCTCTTCCAGTCAGCGGGTAATACGCGCCCTATTGCCAGCGTGCAGGGGCAGCCTGCGCCCCGATGCCGACGAGCGCCGCCATGCTCAATACAGGTGACACGCCACCCAATGCTCTGGTTCCATCTCTTTCCAGACCGGTACCTCGACTTCGCAGTGGTCCATGCGCTTTGGACACCGGGGATGAAAGCGGCATCCCGACGGAATACGAATCGGGCTGGGAGGATCGCCCTCCAGGACGAGACGCTCGCGTCTCGCCGACGGGTCAGGGGTCGGGATTGCTGAGAGCAGGGCCTGGGTGTACGGGTGTAGGGGGCGTCGGTACAGATCCTCCCTCCTCGCCAGCTCGATGATCTTTCCCAGGTACATCACCGCGACGCGGTCGCTGATGTGGTGCACAACACGGAGGTCGTGGGCGATCACGAGATAGGTGAGCTTGAACGCCTCCTGAAGCTCCTGCAAGAGGTTGATGACCTGAGCCTGAATCGACACATCCAGGGAGGATACCGGCTCGTCCGCAATCAGGAGCTCCGGTCCGAGTGCCAGGGCCCGGGCGATCCCGATGCGCTGCCGTTGCCCCCCGCTGAACTCGTGGGGATAGCGTCCGAGATGCTCGGGGCCGAGACCCACTTGCTGCAAGATGTGAACAACCCGATCCCGGAGCTCCTTGCCCCGGGCGATCTTGTGAATCCAGAGCCCTTCTCCCACGATCTCTTCCACCGTCATCCGCGGGTTCAGCGAGGAATAGGGATCCTGAAAGACGATCTGCATCTTTCGCCGGAGCCGTCGCATCGCCTCCCAGGGCGCGTCGAACACCGAGACGCCATCAAAGTGGACCTGACCGGCGGTCGGCTCGATCAGGCGCAGGATCAAGCGGGCGGTGGTCGATTTCCCGCAACCCGATTCCCCCACGAGGCCGAGGGTCTCCCCCCGATGGACATCAAAGCTCACCCCGTCGACGGCCCGCACTTTGGCGTGATCGCGCCCCCAGATCCCCCTCCGTACCGCGAAGTCCTTCCACAGATCTCTGACGCTCAGTAGAACACTCATGGCTCCGACCTAGAGGAACTCTTCGGCCCGGATGCACCGGACCCAGCGACCCGATCCCATGTCGCGCAGTTCGGGGTCAGCAGCGCGGCACCGGTCCAGGACATACCCACAGCGGGGGGCAAACTTGCATCCCGCGGGCAAACGGAGCAGGTCCGGGACCATCCCGGGGATCGCCGGGAGCCGCTGACCTCTCTTCGAACCACTGAGACGCGGGAGGGAGGCGAGCAGGCCCTGGGTGTACGGGTGCAGCGGCCGCTCGAAGAGTTCGCGGACAGGGGCCGACTCCACGACCAGGCCGGCGTACATGACCACCACGCGCTCCGCACACTCCGCCACCACCCCCAGGTCGTGGGTGATGAGGAGGATGGCCATCCGGAATTCCTCC
>JBHIAD010000178.1:0-2746 GCA_046758405.1 Methylomirabilales bacterium (SeqCode) | reverse complement strand
GATCAGAGCCCCGCGATACCAGGAATTCCAGCCACTCATCGCACCACCCTCCTCAATAGCACGCTCAGAAGTCCCGAGCCTCATCGTGACCTATGCACCCCCACGCAGGACCTGCTCATCAGGCAATGCTGAATGCCTGAGCCGGCCGGGTCGCCGCCGCCCTCGACTGGGGCGCGCTTGCCCACCAGCTTCCGAGAGGCGGGCACGCTGAGGGTCGGCGCAGCGGCAGCCCTGTCGCCGGCGCTGCCTGAGCAGTCTCTAACTCCAAACGTTAGCAAGTCAGCTCACTCCGAAAAATCGGGAGAATACCCACCCTTGCCGGGGGAAGATTCCCAAGGCGCCATCACGTTGGCTGCCCTTGCCCCCTCCCGGCGATCCGCAGCAGCGTCGGCCAGAGATCGGCCCCAAGGGTCTTCTTCACGAGGAACGCTTCGGCCCCCGCCGCCAACGCGGTCCGCCGGTACACCGCATCGTCGTGAACGGTGAGGATGATGACGGCCAGGTCCGGCCAGCTGGCCTTGAGGTGGCGGGTAGCCTCCACGCCGTTCATCCTGGGCATGGCGAGATCCATCAGGACCACCTCCGGACGGAGCGCTCGCGCCAGGTGGATGGCCTCTTCGCCATCTTGCGCCTCACCCAGGATGACTGCTTCGGTCCGCTGGGAGAGAAGGTGCCGCAGCGTGTTCCGGAACTGCACGTCGTCATCGACGAGAAGCAAGCGGATCCCCATATTCAGCCGCCACCCGATTGTGCTGTGTGCCATGGAGGCCGTCGGCGTGATCGTTCCCCGACGCCACGCTGCGCGCGGCCGGGCTGGGAATCAGATACCTCCCCGAGCAGGTCACGCGAACGCTCCTTTTCGCTCCGGAGCGCGCGTATCTGTTACCCCTTGGCCGGCCGCTCCACCACCAGGAACGCCGTGCTGCCGCCGCGGTTCACCAGCACCACCAGGTCCTGCCCGCGCTGGCGCCGCACCGTCTCCGCGAATTCCCGCGCGGATCGGATCGGCCGGCGGTTCACCTCCTGGATCAGGTCGCCCGGCTGCAGGCCAGCCTCCTGGGCTGCGCTTCCGGGCTGCACCGCGCGCACGAGCGCCCCTTGGGCCTCCCGCGGCAGGTCGAGCTGTCGCAACAGCTCCGGGGTCGGGTCGACCACGGTCAGACCGAGCTGCGTGCTGGGGTCGAGCGGAGCGCTCTCTTGCCGTGCTGCGAACAGGTCGGCCGGCTGCTCGCTGATGGTGAGGACAACCTGTTTCTCCTTGCCACTCCGGAGAAGCGTAAGGGAGACAGTGGTGCCGGGCGCGATCCCTCCCACCAGGTTGCGCAGGTGCCCGACGTTGTTTACAGCCTTACCGTTCAGTCGGACGATGACGTCACCTCGCTGAAGACCGGCATTCGCCGCCGGGCTGTCGGCAACGATATCCGCCACGAGGGCGCCTTTCGGTGCACCGAGGCCGAAGGCTCGGGCGACGGCCGGAGTAACATCCTGGATGGAAACACCGAGCCACCCCCGGGTCACCTTCCCCGTGGCCAGGATCTGCTGCATGACCGCCTTGGCCATGTTCACGGGGATCGCGAAGCCGATCCCCATGTACCCGCCGCTCCTGGTGAAGATGGCGGTATTGATCCCGATCAGCTCCCCTCGGGCGTTCACCAGCGCCCCCCCGGAGTTGCCCGGGTTTATCGCCGCGTCCGTCTGGAGGAAGTCCTCATAGTCAGTGATCCCGACATTGGCCCGGCCGACCGCGCTGATGATCCCCTGGGTGACGGTCTGGCTGAGGCCGAACGGGTTTCCGATGGCCAGGACCGGCTCGGCGACCTGGACACGATCCGAATCTCCCAGGGGCAGCACGGGGAAGGGCCCTCCGGAGATTCGCAACACCGCGAGGTCGGTCCTGGGATCGGTCCCTACGATCTCTGCCGAGAATTCGCGCCTGTCAACCAGCGTAACCTCGACCTCCGTGGCCCCCGCCACGACGTGGTGGTTGGTCAGCAGGATTCCCTCGGGTTCCACGAGGACCCCGGACCCCAAGCTCCGCTCGTGCCCCTCCCGCGGCACCCGAAACTGGCGCAGGAACTCCTCGCCGAAGAAGAAGTCGAAAAAGGGGTCGCTGAAGTACGGGCTCGTCGGCCCCGTGCCGGGGCCCCGGACGATCCGCGCCGACCTGATGTTCACCACGGCGGGCATCACCGCCCGGGCTACGGCTGTGAGATCCGGGCCGGGCTGGCCGACAGTCCTCGCGGGTGACGCGGCGACGGCACTTCCGGCCCCGGGCGTCGGGCCTGCAATCTGAAACGGGAGCCCGAGATCCCCGCTCGAGCCGACTATCCCCACCACCAGGGCTACCGCAAAAATCCCCGAAATCAGCACTCTCCCCATCCGACCAGGAGAGCGCCGTTGTAGGCGCCCTGTCATTGCCCACCCTCCTCATTCACCCCGATCGTGCCTCCACGAGCGACAGGTTTGACGAGACGCTCCATGCCACGGGACTGATGTAACCGGCAGCGCAGCAGATGAAAATCAGGGAGATGCCTGAGCCGGCCCCTGGAGATTTCCCGATCAGGCGTGGGGCAATCGCCCGACGGGCGTTCCCGCAATGACCAAGCTTCTCACCTCTCGAGCCCGTTCGCTCGGGCATGGCGCCTCCCGGATTCCCCCTAGGGACGGACTATCGCTCTTCCCGCTGCCGGAACCCCGGAAGATCCCGCTCGCGTTACGCTGCGCTCCGAAGCGCGACGCCTCTCTG
>JBHIAD010000177.1:0-2810 GCA_046758405.1 Methylomirabilales bacterium (SeqCode) | reverse complement strand
ACATCATATCCCTCATGTAGTGCTGTACGCGGTGACCTGGTACTCAGGCACGCCCACGGTGCGCCCCTTCATCTCCTCCACGTGCTTCCGATAGTTCTGCCCCAAGCAAAGGATCTTCCCCACTACGAGCTCACGGCCGTCCTTGAATCGCACTTTGTGCACGCTTTGGTCCCCCAAACCCCCATTGTACCAACGATCCGGTGCCTGACACTGGACGCTGCATTATTTCACAGATATCGCACCGTGAGCTCGATGAGCTTCCTCACCGGCCTCGTGTAAGGGGGGTAGAGCAACCGGGCGAGGGTCCGCCTCGGCTGCCGCATCACCGAGCGCTCGTGAGTGAAGCACATGAATCCTGAAAAGCCGTGCGCCTTGCCGGTGCCGCTCTGCCCTGAGCCCCCAAAGGGCAAACGGACATTGCCGAAGTGCACCACGACATCGTTGATCAGCGTATCGCCGGCCCATGTCTCCTTGAGGATGGCTGTGATGGCGGATCGGCTCCGGGCAAAAAGATAAAGGACGAGGGGTCGGGGCCGGGCATTCACGAACGCGATGGCCTCCTCTCTCGTCCGATAAGCCAGGATAGGGAGCACCGGACCGAAGATCTCTTCCTGCATGATGCCGGACTCCGAAGGTACCCGGCCGAGCAGGGTGGGCTCGATGAAGTTGTCGTCTTCGCGGAAACTGCCACCCGCCTCGACGCGGGCACCTCCCTCGACGGCGGCTTCGAGTAACGAACGGATGCGGTGGAAATGCGCTGAGCTCACGATGCGGCCGTAGTCCGGGTTTTCGGTAAGACGGGCCGGGGCGCCATAACGGCTGGCTAGAGCGCCTCGGAGCAGCTCGACGAACCGGGCTTCGCGTTCCTCCGGCACCAGCACGTAGTCGGGCGCGACACAGCTCTGTCCGGCGTTGATGGACTTACCCCAGGCGATCTTCGTGGCGGCCTCTTGGAGATCCGCCGAGGGGTCAACGATCACGGGTGACTTGCCCCCCAGCTCCAGAGTGACCGAGGTCAGATTGGAGGCGGCGGTGGCCATGACCTGCTTGCCCACACGCGTGCTTCCGGTGAAAAAGATGTGATCGAAAGGCTGCTCGACCAGAAACTGCGCCAAGCGGTGATCGCCTTCGAGGACGGCAATCTCGCGCTCGTGAAAGAGATCGGAGAGAAGCTCGCGTATGAAGCGCGACGTTCGCGGGCTGAGCTCTGAGGGTTTCAGGACGGCGCAGTTTCCGGCAGCCATGGCCGAGACGAGGGGACCGAGTGTGAGCTGGAAGGGAAAGTTCCAAGGAGAGAGGATGAGGACCACACCCTTGGGCTCGCGGTGCACCGCACTTCGGGAGCCGAAGAAGGCCAGGGGTGCCCTTACACGGACGGGCCGCATCCATTTGCGGAGATGTCGCCGCACGTGCTTGATTTCAGAGACCACCGGATAGACCTCGGTGAGAAGCACCTCGGCCTCCGGCTTGCGGAGATCGTCGTAGAGAGCTCGCTTTAGCTCGTCCAAGCGCCGCTCCACGGCCCGCTCGAGCCGGGCGAGTTTGCCGAGTCGCTCCCCGGCGGAGGAGACCTTGATGCGCTGGCGGTTTTCCTGCTGGCGGCGGAAGACCTTGAGCGCGTTTTCCCGATCCCGTTCGATGGAGTCGCTCATGCCTTTGGCCGAGGGGCTATCCGGCGAGCACCTGACGGGTCAGGAAAAAAGCGCCCGAGGCGGCAAGGCTTACTCGGATCGCGGGGGTCATCGGGAGAAACTAATGAGGCTCACCCTGTTTGTCAATCCTTGCCGTGCCCGGGGGAAGATGGCCATCGGTCTGTCTTTACAGAGCAAAGGCTTGGGAGTAGTCTCAGTCGTCAGGTTTTGCGGAACACGTTTGCCGAATCCGTCAGGAGGTCTTCATGACTAAGCGTGCCGCCACTTTCGCCCTCATCGCTGCCGTCCTGTTGGTGCTGGCAGGGCGGGAGGCTGTCTCCCAGTCCGAGGGTCTCACCCTCGAACAGATTCTAAGCGCGCCCTTTCCCGCAAGTCTGGTCGCCGCACCGGCAGGGGGCAAGATCGCCTGGGTCTTCAACGACCAGGGTGTCAGGAACGTCTGGGTGGCCGAGCCCCCGCACTTCCGCGGCCGGGCCGTGACCTCGTACCAGGAGGACGACGGCCAAGACCTTGGAAGCCTGGCCTGGACCCCGGACGCCGAGGCCATCGTCTATGTGCGCGGGGGCAATCCCAATCGACAAGGGAAGTACCCGAATCCGACGAGTGATCCGAGGGGGATCGAGCAAGCGGTCTGGGTTGCCTCGTTGACGGGCGGGGAGCCCCGAAAGCTGGGAGAGGGAGCCTCGCCGGCCGTATCGCCCAGGGGAGATCGCGTGGCTTTCGTGAAAAAGGATCAGATCTGGTGGGCGCCGCTGGAGAAAGGCGGCGAGGCCGAGCAGATCCATGTCCGCGGTCGGCCGATCTCCTTGAGATGGTCACGCGATGGATCGCAGTTGGCTTTCGTGAGCCGGCGCGACGGCCACAGCTTCATTGGTGTCTGGGACTCTGCCGGGCATACGGTCCGTTATCTCGACGCCAGCGTGGATCGAGACTCCCATCCCGCCTGGTCCCCCGATGGGAAACGGATCGCTTTCATCCGCGTTCCCGCCTCAAGGTACCTCTTCACCTTCGGACCCCACCGCAGCGCCGAGCCCTGGTCGCTGCGCGCGGCGGACGTGGCGAGTGGCGAAGGCCGTGAGATCTGGAAGGCGAGCGAGGGACGAGGAAGCGTCTTCCGGAACGTGCTGGCGAAGGACCCGCTCCTCTGGGGAGCCGACG
>JBHIAD010000176.1:0-2823 GCA_046758405.1 Methylomirabilales bacterium (SeqCode) | reverse complement strand
CACGTCCCCATCGGCCCGGACACCCGGCACCTCATCAACCGGGAGACCATCGGGACGATGAAGCGGGGGGTCCGTATCATCAACTGTGCCCGAGGCGGGGTGGTGGACGAGCAGGCGCTCTATGAGGCGATGATCACCGGTCATGTGGCCGAGGCGGCCTTCGACGTCTTTGAAAACGAACCAGACCCCTCAAGCCCCCTGTTCGGCTTGGACAATTTCATCTGTACCCCGCACCTCGGGGCGGCCACGGCCGAGGCCCAGGAGAACGTGGCGGTCGCCATCACCCAGCAGGTTGCGGACTACCTCATCCGCGGCCTCGTGCGCAACGCCGTCAATGCCCCGTCGATCGAGCCTGAACTGCTGAAGAAGATCCAACCCTACCTCTCCCTGGGCGAGAAGCTGGGCTGCCTCACCTCTCAGCTGGCCGAGGGGCGCTTTCGTGAGATCCGGGTCGAGTACCGGGGGGAGGTGACGACCTTCAACACCTCGCCACTGACGGCCGCGACCGTCAAGGGCATTCTGGGTCCTCTCAGTCCGGAGTACGTCAACGTCGTCAACGCCATCCCCTTCGCCAAGCAGCGGGGGATCAGTATCGCTGAGGGGAAGAACACGGAAGTAGAGGATTACGCGAGCCTGATCACGGTCACGATCCAGACCGACAAGGGTCAGACGGTCGTCGCGGGGACCCTCTTCGGTGGGCGCGAACCGCGCGTCGTCCGCATCGATGAGTTCGCGCTCGAAGCGATTCCCGATGGGTACCTCCTCATCTTTTCGAACCTGGACGTCCCGGGAATCATCGGGCGGATCGGAACGCTCCTGGGCAAGTACCAGGTGAATATCGCCGGGATGCAGCTCGGTCGTCAGCGTCCGGGCGGGCGGGCAGTCTCGGTGGTGAACGTGGATTCGGCGATCTCTCCCGAGATCCTCGAAGAGATTCGACAGATGCCCAACATCGTCTACGCAAAGCTCGTGAAGGTGTGAGCCGTGCGTCCCACCGCGATTCCGAAAGGGGTTCAGGTCCTGCCCCCGACCGAGACCGCGCGACTGCGCTGGGTGCAAAGGACCCTCCTCACCATCTTCCACCGATGGGGCTTCCGGGAGATCCTCACGCCGACCTTCGAGTACCTCGAGGTCTTCGAGGGTGAAGGACAGGCCACGGACCACGGTGAGATCTGCAAGTTCGTTGACCGGGAGACGGGCCAGCTGTTGGCGCTACGACCCGACCTGACCCCCCAGGTCGCGCGGATGGTGGCGACAACGCTACGCCACCACCCCCTTCCCCTCCGGCTTGCGTACAGCGTCCCGGTCTTCCGGCACGCCGAAGCGCACGGCGGGCGGGCCCGGGAATTCTTCCAGGCAGGTGTCGAGCTCTGCGGACTCGCCCGCCCCGAAGCGGACGCGGAGATGATCGCCATGGCGGTCGAGGGCTGTCAGGCGGTGGGCCTGAAGAATTTCCAGATCGACGTGGGTCAGGTCGAGTACCTGCGGGGGATCCTCCAAGCCATCGATCCCCCCGAGGCCCTGCATCGGGAGGTCCTCTCGGCCCTCAGGCGGAAGGACCCGGCGGCCCTGGAACTCCTTGTCAAGCCCCTGGCCGTCCCCGATCCCCTCAAAGAGGCCCTCCTCAGCCTCACCGACCTGTACGGTGGGGAGGAGGTGCTGGACCGGGCCGAGCGACAGGCGCCCACGAACGCGAGCAAAGCTGCCCTCGCAAACATCCGCCAGGTCACCGCCGTCCTCAAGACCTACGGACTCGCCGAGCACATCATCATCGATCTGGGCGAGGCCTACGCCTTCAACTACCACACGGGAGTCGTCTTCCAGATCTTTACCGAGTCCCTCGGCAGACCCATCGGTGGGGGGGGGCGGTACGACAACTTGATCGGGAACTTCGGGGAGCCCTGCCCCGCAACCGGCTTCGCCTTCGAGCTCGAGGGCGTGCTCGAGGCCCTGGAGTCGCAAGGGACACTGCCGCCAGACCGCGGTCCGGACTTTCATATCATCGATTTTCACCAGGACAAGCGCCAGGCCCTCGAGATCGCCCGAACCCTCAGGGCTGCCGGCTACGCCGTCTCCCGCGACATCATCCAGCGTGACCTCGATGGCTCCCTGGCCTACGCGAAATTCTCGGCGATCCCCCATACCATTATCCTCGGGGCGCCCGGGCAGCCCGAGGGGACCCTGCTCCTGCGGGAGGTCACCTCCGGGCGCGAGACGAGCTACCCCATCCCCGCCTTCTGTCGGCAGGTTACCCAGGGAGAGCTCAGATGGCCAACGTGATCGTGGTGGGCACCCAGTGGGGGGATGAGGGAAAGGGGAAGATCGTCGACACCATCAGCGAATTCTTCGACGTCGTCGCCCGCTACCAGGGGGGGAATAACGCCGGCCACACGGTGGTGGTCGGTCAGGAGAAGGTCGTCCTGCACCTCGTTCCCTCGGGAATCCTCCGCAAAGGGAAGGTTTGCATCCTCGGCCACGGCGTCGTCATCGACCTGCCGGCATTAACCCATGAACTTCACCAGCTCCGCCGGCTGAAGGTCCAGGTCGAGGGGCACCTCTTCATCGGCAAGAACGCGCACCTGGTCCTCCCCTACCACAAGATTCTCGACATCGAACGGGAGCGTGGCGCCGCGCAGCCCATTGGCACCACCGGGCGGGGGATCGGCCCGGCCTATACGGACAAGGCCGCCCGCACGGGGATTCGGATCGGGGACCTGAACCACCCCGAGACCTTCCGCCGGCGCCTGAAGCTGAACCTCGAGGAATACAAGGCCCAGGCGGCCCCCGGGAGTGCCCTCGCCGACCTGGGCCTGGACCAGGTCT
>JBHIAD010000175.1:0-2823 GCA_046758405.1 Methylomirabilales bacterium (SeqCode) | reverse complement strand
GTGGACCCTGAGCCACTTGGGGCTTGGAATCGCCCCAAGGAGGTGTGCTTATGATGGCCATTGGGAAAATCATGAGCCGGACACCCGTAATGGTGGAGCCGCAGGCACCCCTTCGAGAGGTCTACCGGCTGATGGCGGAACATGGCATCCGCCACATCCCGGTAGTCTCCGTGGACGGGCTGGTGGGGGTCATCAGCGACCGGGACGTCCGCGAAGCCTTGCCTTGTCCGACGGGCCCGGCTGAGGCCGCGGAATTTGCCGCCGCGATGGATCGAATCCCCGTGTGGGAGGTGATGGCCGAAGAGGTGGTCACCGTAACCTCAAGAACACCTCTCTCGGAGGCGGCGCAGATGCTCGCGGGTCGAAAGATCGGCTGCCTCCCGGTCCTGGAGGCCGGCCGGCTCGTCGGAATCGTCACTAAAACCGACATGCTCCAAGCCTTCGCAGCCTTATTGGATGACTTGTCAGGCTCACCGCACCTCGAGGTAGCCGTCGCTGACACGCCAGGAAGGCTTCAGGAGGTCAGCCGGCTTTTCGCCGGTTTGCCTCTAAAGGCCGGCAGCTTCGTGGGGGCTTGGACCGAACCCACGCGGTTACGGGGAGCGACCGACCGGGTCCTCATGTTGCGCTTCCAGGCGTTGGAGCCTCACGAGATTCTCCGCATCCTCGAGGGAGCGGGGATCACGGTTCTCTCCGAGAGGCATCGGGCATCGTGACGCCGACAGTACCGCCACCGGCTGTGCTATCGCGATTGATGTAAGAGGGACATTATGAGCCTGAAAGCGAAGATCACGCGGATTCTCGCCCCGACGGACTTTTCTCCTGCCGCCGAGGTCGCGTGTCGCCTCGCTGCGCGGTTGGCCATGCGGTCAGAGGCCGGACTGACTGTTTTTCACGCCATTCCAGGGACGGAGGTGGCTCAACGGATGGAGAGCGGGAAGACGCAGATCGATATGTTAAATGAAGGTCGCGAACGGCTGGGGGAATGGTTCGCGGCGGTCGTCCCGGCTGAGCTGCGACAATTCCTGGTGGCCGAGTTCAAGGTGATTGTGGGAGAGCCCACCCCTGGGATCGCCAGGGCCGCTAAACTGAGCGGGGCCGACCTGATCTTGATGGCGACCCAAGGGCGCACCGGCCTCGCCCATCTGTTGATGGGCAGCGTCACCGAGGCGGTCCTCCGGACCGTCCCCGTCCCGGTTCTCGCGCTGCGGCAGGGGCACGAGGAAGGCCCTCTCACGACGGTGCAACGGATCCTGTGGGCGACCGACCTCTCGCCGGTCTCCGAGGTGGCCTGGCCGTACGTCCTCAAGCTGGCCGACCTCTTAGCGGCCGAGGTGATCCTGCTTCACGCGGTACGCCCCGCAGAGCTGGCGGGGCTGGCCGACCACCCGGTCCCCCCTCCCACGGGGTGGATGGAGCGCTACCTCGCGTCTCTCGAGCAAGAGCTCGAGCGCAGACAGCGGGCGATCGAGGCGCTAGGGCTGCGCGCCCGCAGGAAGATCGTAGTGGGGGTTCCGGCCGAGGTCATTGTGGGGGAGGCTCAGGGGGAGCAGGCCGACCTGATCGTGATGGGAACCCGTGGGCGCAGCGGACTCAGTCACGTTTTGCTCGGGAGTGTGGCGGAGGCAGTGATCCGCAAGGCGGCCTGCCCGGTCCTGACGGTTCAGGTGAAGCAAGAGCGCGAAGCGAGTGAGTGGGACACCGGCGGGGCCTCTCCGGAGGGGGAGAGGGCCGGTGGAAGTTGAAAAAGGAATTGTCGCAGAAGGTCTGTTCATGGTCGCGGTCGATGTGCGGCCATATGATTTAATAATTGATGAGGAGAGATGACATGGTGAAACACTACCCCAAGCATGAAAAACTTCGCGATGGCACTGAGGTGGTCGTCCGACTCATGGTGAAAGAAGACCAACGCGCTCTGTTTGAGTTTTTCCACAAAGTCCCCCGGGAAGACCGTCTGTTTCTCAGGGAGGACGTATCGGACCCCGCGACTATACGGGCCTGGGTGGATGGGTTGAACTACGACCGGGTTCTCCCGCTTCTGGCATTGATCGACGGAAAGGTGGTCGGCGACGGGACGCTGCACCGGCGAGCAGGTGGCTGGACCCGGCATGTTGGCAGGGTGCGGCTTGTCATCGATCCCGACTATCGAGGGAAAGGCCTGGGGACCCTCTTGATCGGGGAACTACTCGAGATCGGAAAGGGACTGCAACTGGAGCGGTTGGTGGTGGAGCTGATGGGCACGCAACAGGCGGCCCTTTTGGCCTTCCGTCATTTCGGGTTCGAGCGGGTGGCCGTCCTGCACCGGCACCTCAAAGACCAGGCAGGCAGGCCCCAGGATCTGGTGATCATGATCCACGATCTCATGGAGATACCGGAGGCCGTGTCATTCTGAGAGGGAACGGGGCACGTGCCCCGTTCGGAGGTCGGGGATGTTTCACTGTACCACCTATGACGCCGTCAAGGCCGGAAAGGTCACCGATATCTATTTCGCCAGGGCTCGAGAGATCCTGAAGGCCGAGGGGCTGGACAAACGGGTCAAGGCCGAATTCATCGCCAAGTCGCTCCCCAGGGACTGGACCTGGGCGGTGCTGGCCGGGGTGGAAGAGGTTGCCAGTCTGTTGAGCGGAATGGATCTGGAGGTCCGGACGATGGCGGAGGGGACAATTTTTCGACCCTGGGAGCCGGTCCTCGAGATCGAGGGGATGTACACCGACTTCTGCGTCTACGAGACGGTCATTCTCGGCCTGATCTGCCAGGCGAGTGGCATTGCCACGAGGGCTGCCCGGTGCAGGCAGGCGGCGGGCGGGCGGGCACTCATCAGCT
>JBHIAD010000174.1:0-2827 GCA_046758405.1 Methylomirabilales bacterium (SeqCode) | reverse complement strand
CCCTCCTGCTCACCGGCCGCCGTGCCGCCCTCCTCCCACAAAAAAAGGGCCACGGGTTTCCCCGTGGCCCCCAACAAAAAAAGCCACGGGGCAGCTTGCCTGCCCCGTGGCCTGAAGTCCTAAGCGATCCCGCCGATCACGTGAGGCGCAGCGGGCCGCCCCGCCCGGGGCAGACACCACCTACGCCTACTACGAGACTGCCGATAATCGCCATTGCTCGCACCCGAACCTCCACCACGTAATTGCCTTGTTTCATATCACCCCGTCCAAGGGGGTGTCAAGTCTTTTTTCCTTCACCGCGCGATGAGGGAAGGTTCCTTCAGGCTTCCCTGCTCCTGCTGCATCGCTTCAATCGATTCCGGATCGAAGGGGACCTCGGCGAATCCACGAACCCCCACGATCAAATCCCTGTAGACGCTCACACCCTGAAACTCCCGGCCGTCCTTGAGACGGACCGTGAGCACCAGATAGTCGTCGGCACCATCCCACCAGCTTTTCAGTACCCGGAGCCACCGTTCGGGGAGGCACTTCGTCCCGGCTGGAAGATATGCCATGATCATCTCCCTCCTTCTTGCCCGCCTCCCGGGTTTCCTATCCGATCCAGGTCGCCCCGACCCTGCCTGCGATAGCTCCCGGAAGGGCTTGATTCCGGAGCCTTGCCGAACCACCTGGACACGTATGCACACTGCGGGCCAAAACCCGCGGTCCGCCCTCACTCCGTTGACACCTCGGCTCGCCTCTGCTACAGAGACACCATGAACCCCGGATCCCCTTGCCATCGGCCATCGCTCCTCCTCGCCTTTCTCCGCGACTACCAGAAAGTGCTGATACTGGGCTTCCTGTCTGTCATCGCCGCCAGCGGCTTCGCCTTGGCCATCCCCTGGCTCCTGAAGGAGGCCATTGACAACCTCGGTGTAACCGGGTCGGGCGGACGGGTCGGGCGTCTCGCCCTGGGGATCGTGCTGGCGGCGATCCTGCAGGGTCTCTTCCGGTTCCACGCCCGGATGACGATGGTGGGGGCCTCCCGCCACGCCGAATACGCCCTCCGGAACCGACTCCTCGCGCATCTGCTCCGGCTCGATCCCGCCGGCCACGCTCGGATGACCACCGGGGATCTGATGGCCCGGGGCAGCCAGGATTTGAGCGTCTTCCGCACCCTGATCGGAGCGGGTCCCATGCACCTGGCGGGAACGGTCCTGACCATCCTCAGCACGGTCACGCTGATGATCGTGATCGACCCGCTCCTCACCGCCGCCGCCGTCCTCCCCTATCCCCTCCTGTTTGCCTTCCTCATGCGACTGAAACGACGGATGCAGACCCGATTCACCGCGGCCCAGGAGGCCTTCAGTCAGCTGAGCACACGGGCGCAGGAGTCCCTGGCCGGTGTCCGGATGGTCAAGGCCTACACCATGGAACGACACGTGATCAGGGACTTCGACCGGTTGAATGAAGGGTACCTGCAGCATCACCTCGCCGCCGCGCGCCTCGAGGCGACCTATTACCCACTCACCATGGTAACGGGCGGGGTCGGGGTGGTGGCCGTCCTCGCCCTTGGCGGGGTCCGGGTCCTGGAGGGCGCGCTGACCCTCGGGGCATTCGTCGCCTTCAACGGGTATCTCGCCATGCTCCTTTGGCCCACAGTGGGGATGGCTTGGCTCACCAACCTCTATCAACGCGGACGGGTGGCCGCTGACCGGATCGCGGCGGTCCTGGCGACCGAGCCGGCGATCTGCGATCCCGACGCCCCCCTCCCCCTCGCCCAGGTCCGGGGCAACATCACCATCCGGCATCTCACCTTCACCTACCCACCGTCCCCGGCCGAGCAGGCCCGTGCCCCCGCCCTCGTGGACGTCACCCTCGAGGCCAGTGCGGGCGAGTTCGTCCTCCTCGTTGGCCCAGTGGGGGGCGGCAAGAGCACCTTGCTCCACCTCCTCCTCCGCCTATGGGAAATCCCAGCCGGCCGGATCTTCCTCGACGGGATCGACGTGACGCGGCTCCGGCTCGCCGACCTGCGTGGGGCCATTCGCTCTGCGCCCCAGGATCCGTTCCTCTTCTCGGAGACCGTGCGGTGGAACGTGGCCTTCGGGAACCCCGAAGCCAACGAGGCACTGATCTGGTGGGCCCTCGAGCTCGCGCAGTTCGCGGAGGAGGTGCAGGCCCTCCCCCAGCAGCTCGACACCATCATCGGCGAGCGCGGGGTGACTCTCTCCGGAGGCCAGCGGCAACGCCTGACCCTGGCGCGGGCCCTGGTCAGTCAGCCCCGCGTCCTCCTCCTCGACGACGCCCTCTCCAACGTAGACGCCGAGACGGAGGCGACAATCCTCCAGAGCGTCCGCGCGGCCCTCCCCCACACCACGCTGCTGCTCGCCACGCACCGCCTGAGTGCGGCCGTGCAGCAGGCCGATCGCATCGTGGTCCTGGACGGGGGTGCCGTGACCGAGGTCGGGACCCACGCCACGCTCCTCGACCGAGGAGGGCTCTACGCCCGCCTCTGGAGCAGCCAGGAACGGCTCCGGACCCTCGAGGAGGTCGCATGACCTTCGTCCCTCCCCTCCAAGAAATGGACAAGCGCCGGCTCGACGCCCGACTCTTCCGCCGCGTCCTCCGTTACCTCGGCCCCTACCGGGGTCCCCTCATCCTGGCGGTCCTCTTGCTCCTCGCGGCCGCCGGGCTCCAGATCCTCAAGCCGCTCTTCATCAAGTGGGCCATCGACCGGCACATCACGCCGGGCGTCCTCGAGGGACTCTGGGGGCTCGCGGCCCTCTACCTGATCGTCCTCGCTCTCGAGGGCACCGTGCGCTACTGGCAGGTCACCCTCACCCAGTTC
>JBHIAD010000173.1:0-2830 GCA_046758405.1 Methylomirabilales bacterium (SeqCode) | reverse complement strand
CACTCCCAGGTGGATCTTTCGGACTTCGCTCCCGAGGAGCTATCGGCATTTGAGTCTCTCCTCAAGCGTCTTGAAAGGCGAGATCGAGCGCCTGCTCGGCGAAACTGATCCGGATAAACTCTTGCTCGATGTCGAGCGGGAGCTCTGTCAGCGGAGTCTCGCCGAGTTCCAGCGCCGCGCGTGGCATGTGGTGGAGCCCGCAACCAAGCGGCTGGACAACTGGCACATCGATGCGATCTGCGATCACCTTGAAGCCGTGACGCGAGGTGAGATCCAGAACCTCGTCATCAACATCCCGCCGCGCTGCGAGAAGTCCCTCAACGTTGCCGTCTTCTGGCCGGCCTGGGTATGGACCTTCTGGCCGGAGTCCAGGTGGTCCTTTTTCAGCTACGAGCAAAAGCTCTCCACGCGGGACAGCCTCAAGTGCCGGCGCGTGATTCAGAGCTCCTGGTATCAGAGGCTATGGGGCCACAAGTTCGAGCTCACCAGCGATCAGAACGTCAAGCTCCGGTTCGAAAATGACCGGACGGGCTTCCGCATGGCCTCCTCGATAGCGGGCATGGGCACGGGCGAGGGCGGCGACTTCATCGTGGCCGACGATCCCCACAAGGTGAAAGAGGCGGAAAGCGAGCTCATCCGCGAGGGCGTGCTCGAATGGTGGGATCAGACGATGAGCACCCGGGCCGATGTACCCACCAGGGTCCGGCGCGTGATCGTGATGCAACGGGTCCACGAACGGGATCTGGCCGGTCATGTGCTCGAGACGGGGCGGTGGGAACACCTCTGCATCCCAATGGAATACGATGGGGAGCGTTCCCGCACCGTGCTTGATTTCAAAGATCCGAGGAACTCCGAGGGGGAGCTCCTATGGCCGGAACGGTTCCCGGCCGAGGCCTTGGCACCGATCAAGGAGGAGCTCGGGCCCTACGGGACGGCCGGGCAGCTTCAGCAGCGTCCCAGCCCCCGGCGGGGGGGCATGTTCGACCGGGAAAGTTTCGTTTCGATCGACTACCGGGCGATCGCGCCGGGTCAGATCTACATCCGGGCGTGGGACAAGGCGGGCACCGCAGGAGGGGGGGCGTGGACGGCGGGGGTGCTCTTGGGCTTTAATCCAGCGACGGGACGCTACGTGGTCCGGGATGTGGTCCGCGGCAGATGGGCATTCGAGGAACGCGAGCGGGTCATCCGGCGTACTGCAACCCAGGATGAACAGAATCTGGGCGGTAAGTTCGCGTTCACAGTTTGGCTCGAGCAGGAGCCGGGATCGGGGGGGAAAGATTCGGCAGCCATCACGCTCCAGATGCTCTCTCGGCTTGGCTACCGCGCCTTTGCCGAGCCGATGTCGGGGAAGGGGACGAAGTTCTACCGGGCGGATCCCTTCTCTGGCGCCGTCAAGGCGGGGCTTGTAGATATCGTCGAGGCCCCGTGGACGGAAGCGTTCTTGCGGGAGGCGGAGCACTACGGTCCTGGCGCGAGCGAGATGGACCAGATAGATGCCGCATCGATGGCCTACAACAAGCTCGCACTCGGGATCGTGGTGGAAGATACCGACGAGATCATGGAGGGATTCTGGGTTGGGTAAGGTTCGGTCAATCCGCCCCGGATTCCGGGGGCCCTGAAGCGGCGAAGCTGGGGGGTGGGGATGATGCTTAGTGGACGGGGACGGTAAGCGCCCGGGCTTCTTTCGCAAGGTCGGTGCGCTGGTTAATGCACCCTTTGAGCGGCTCGCGCTCCGGGAAGAGATCGCCCGGAACGAACGGCTCCAGCTAGCGGCTTCTTCTCACATCCTGCAAGAGGTCGTCCGCCGGGTGGAGCCCGAGGACGATGAGTTCACGCAGCTTCTTTCCGGCCGGGATGACGATCGCTCGCTTGACGAAGCGACGGGCGAGAATCTCCGGAAGGCGGCCGTCAAGGCGAGTCTCAAGACCCTCCACCTGATCGGGTATCTCCGGTCCCTCCAACGATTCGTGTTCGGTCAGGGCCCCCAGCTCTCCGTGGAGCTTGAGGACGAGCGCCTCAAGGGCCGGATCATGGAACGCTGGGACCTGTTCCGCCGGCTGAACGATTGGGACCGGGTAGAGGATGAGATCGGCTGGCGAACCTGGCGCGATGGAGAGATTTTCCTGCGCAAGTTCGTGCAGCGGAGCGGAGGCCCCCGCGAGTTTGAGCTGGATCCCAAGGTGAGGAACCGGCTCGCGCCACTCGGGGTAGCCGAGCGTGATCTTGCGCCTTCCGGTGAGATCCCAGCCGGCATGGTCTTCACTCGACTCATCCCACCGGAACAGATCACCGACAACGAGGGGATCATCAGCCACGGCATCATCACGGACCGAAATGACGTCCAACTTACCCTCGGATATCTGTGGACGCCGGACGGAACGAACGCACGGGACGTGATTCGGGCGGACGAGATGCTGCATGTGGCAATCCGCGTAGACTCGGATGTGAAGCGCGGCCGATCCATCCTCGAGCCGCTCCTCAAGCGGGCCAAGCACTACGAAGATTGGCTCGAGTACCGGATGCTGCTGAATCTGGTCCGGAGCGCCGTGGTCCTGGTGAAGAAGGTGGAAGGCACCGCCTCCCAGGTGACCGCCGTTCGGGACGTACAGCTCAAGCAACGCGAGAGCGCCGTCAACGATCGGAAGCTCCGCATGCTCAAGGGCGGGACGACGGTACATGCCGGACCGGGCGTCAACTACGAGTTCAAGACGCCGAATCTCCAGGCCCAGGACGCGCAGCATGACGGCCGTTCGCTTCTGCTCAACATGGCGGCCGGGACCGGGCTCCCCGAGTACATGTTCACCGGCGATGCGAGCAACGCCAACTTCGC
>JBHIAD010000172.1:0-2866 GCA_046758405.1 Methylomirabilales bacterium (SeqCode) | reverse complement strand
GAGCCGCCGGTACTTCTCCTCGTCCGCGTGGGGTTCGTCGCGGGTGTTGATGATCCCCCGCGAACTGGTTGTCGCTCCCGAGATCTCCTGATAAATATGCTGGGCCCGCTGCGAGATGTAATAGTGGTTGCCCGCGCGTGTCCGCAGAACCTTCCCCGCGCCGGCGAAGATCTGCCGGGTGACGAAAAATGGGATGAGGAGCTCAGCCAGTCGGTGGAAGTTGACCGAGCGCTCGACAAGATAGTTCTCATGACACCCGTAGGTGTTCCCGACCGAGTCGGTGTTGTTCTTGAAGATGTAAATCTCACAGTAGATGCCGTTCTCGCGGAGCTTGCGCTCGGCAGCATAGAGCAGCTCTTCGACGATACGCTCACCGGCCTTGTCATGGATCACCAGGTCCAGCGGATTATCGCACTCCGGAGTGGCATACTCGGGGTGGCAGCCGGTATCCTGGTACAGGCGGGCGCCGTTTCGGAGGAAGTCGTTGGTCCCGCGCTGACGGGAGATCACCTTTTCAAAAAGGTAGCCGAGGGCACTCTCCACAGACAGGTTAAGCTTGCCCCCGAGGGAGGAGGAGATCAGACCGTACTCGTTTTCGAGACCGAATATTCGGACCTGCATGCTGTTCTCTCGTGCCCCCGCCACTCACCCCCGAGACCCCAGTGATCTCGCCCGCCCGGCCCTGCCCGGCTGAGGGCCCCAGGACGACCAGCCCCCGAGGAGAAGCCCCCAGGGCGCACGGTGAGCAGGCGTGACGGGAGGGGGCACTTCTGCCCGGCTCACCGGCCACCCCCCAGTTCGCGGACCAAGGCCACGAGGTCAGAGGCCTGAAGCCTTCGGAAGCGACGGCCGCTCCGGCCTCGGTCGAGGAGGGCGACCTCGAGGTTCTCAGCCCGGACCTGCTGGTTCGTCGTGGCCTCAAGCGCCCTCGCCGCCAGACCCAGCGAGGCCTCCAGGGTCATATCCTCCTCGTATTTATCCCGCAGGTATAGCCGGAGCTCATCCGCCTGCCCACCAATGATGGTGTACCCCCGCTCGTCCCCGATGCTGCCGTCAAAGGCAATGCGGTACATCTCGTTCCGGGCCTCCCCTTCCCCCACCTCGACCACGAGGATGTCTACCTCGAGCGGCTTGATCTCCTGGCTGAAGATGTTGCCGATCGTCTGTGAATAGGCATTGGCAAGAGACTTTGCCGCGACGTCCTCCCGTCCGTAGGCGTACCCCTTGAGGTCGGCATACCGAATCCCGGCCTTGCGCAGGTTCTCGAACTCGCCGTACTTCCCGGCCCCCGCAAAGGCGATCCGATCGTAGATCTCCGAGATCTTATTCAGGGAGGAACTGGGATTCTCCGCAACGAGGACGATCCCTTGACGATACTCCAGCGCAATGATGGATTTCCCCTTTGAGATCCCCTTCCGGGCATACTCCGCCTTGTCCTGCATCATCTGTTCGGGGGAAACGTAGAAGGGCAGGGGCATGGTCAGCCATTCTCCTTGCGTTGCGTCACGATGGCCTGACAGATCGACCGGATGCGACCCTCATCCACGTCCTCGATGCCTCGGGCCGTGACGGTCTTCACGGTCGGAAAGATGTCACGCACAAAGTCGGGTCCCGCCGTTCCCACATCCTCCTCGGCAGCATCGGAGAGGGCTTCCAGTGCAATCCGGATGGTGTCGCCCTCGGAAAGCCCGGCCCGGTACAACTTCTTCATCGCCGCCCGCGCGTAGGTGCCTCCCGACCCGGTTGCGTAGTGATCGATCTCCTCGTACCGGCCGCCTGTGACGTCATACTTGTAGATCTTCCCTTCCCCCCGTTTCCGGTCATAGCCAACGAAGATGGGGATGACGACGAGGCCCTGCATCGCCATCGGAAAATTCATCTTCACCATCTGGGCCAGTTTGTTCGCCTTGCCCTCCGTTGAGAGCTCGGACCCCTCCAGCTTCTCGTAATGCTCGAGTTCCGTCTGGAACAGGCGGCCGAGCTCGAGGCAGGGGCCAGCGACCCCCGCGATGGCAATCGCCGAATGCTCATCCGCCTTGAACACCTTTTCGATGCGGCGGGCGGAAATGTGCGTCCCTTCCGTCGCCTGGCGGTCACCAGCGATGATCACGCCATCCCTGCCCTTGAGGGCCAGGATGGTCGTCCCCCTCAAGACTGGAGGTCCTCCCTGCTCCTCTGATCGGAACTCGACCTGGTCCATGCGGCCGAGCAGGTGCGGATGCCGTCCAGCCACTAGATCAAAAAAGCTCGACCCGGAATACCCAAGGTCCAGCTCCACAATCACTCCCCTCCGCGTTGCACGTAGTTGCGAACGAACTCCTCTGCGTTCTCCTCGAGGATCTCGTCGATCTCATCCATGAGGGCGTCCAGCTCCTCCTTGATCTTCTTGCCCTTCTCAGCCGGTGCCGTCTTGGGCGGCGCGTCATCGCCCTTTGGCGGCTCCTTCGGCCGACGCGTCTTCCGCTCCTGCTCGCTCATGGCCCGCTTCCTCCTCACCCGGCGAGCACGTTCAATAACTCTTGAACGGTCTCGCAGTGGTCGAAGATCTCCTGCGTCAGCTTCCGCGTCCCCCGGGTCGGCTCGGTCATGGGAATCTTTTTGACCGCCGAATCCCCGGTGTCGAAGAGCATCGAACTCCAGCTCGCCCCGTAGACTTTGGGCCCGTATTTCCTGAGGGAGGTCCCCCGGAAGTAGGCCCGCGTGTCGGACGGCGGAAGCTCCATCGCTTCGGTGATTTCATCCGCGTGCAGGATGCGTTCCACCAGGCCTTGGCGCTCCAGTGCGTAGTATAACCCCTTGTCGCAGCGCACATCATGGTACTGCAGGTCCAGCATGGAGATGCGTTGGTCCTCGACGCCCACCTGCC
>JBHIAD010000171.1:0-2926 GCA_046758405.1 Methylomirabilales bacterium (SeqCode) | reverse complement strand
CGGTGCCGGAAGAGTTCCGACTCACACCCCCATACGATCAGATCGAGGCCCTTCGGTCCCGGACCTTCGCCAACCTCCCCCTGGTTGCCGGGGGCCGAGCAATCGGAGTCTTGGGGGCCGATCGAAAACAGAGCCGCCGACCCCTGGAGCCAGCCACCGTGGAATTGCTCCAGCTGTTCGCTACGCAGGCCGCCATCGCTATAGAAAGCGGCCGCCTTTTCCAGGGAATGGAATCGACCAATCGGCGCCTGTTTGCGTTGAATCGGGTGGCCCAAACCGTCAATCAGTCACTGAACCTTCAGGAGACCCTCGAGGGTGCCCTCGACGCGACGCTGGAGGCGGTAGAGGCCGAACCAGGCATCATCCGCCTCTGCGACGAACAACAGGGGGCCTTGGCCATTGTCGCCCACCGGGGCATCAGCGCAAGTTATATTGACCGGATGCGGTACCTTAGGCCGGGAGAGGGGGTTGGCGGGAAGGTCTTCCAGAGCGGGGAGGCCCTCCTGGTGGATGACATTGGCCAGTATCCCCACCTCAAGGATGTAGCCTCAAAGGGGGGGATCCACTCCCTGGCCAGCATCCCGATCCACTCCAGGGAGGCGGTGGTCGGCGTGATCAGCATCTTTGGCCATGGCCAGCGCCGCTTCACGCCCCCGGAGCTTGATCTCCTCACCGCCATCGGGAACCAGATCGGCATCGCCCTCGAGAACGCCCGCCTGTACAGTGAGGCGCTGGAGAAAACCGAGCGCCTCGAGGGCCTCATTCGGACGAGCGCCAAGGTCACCGGCACCTTGCAGGCGGAGGAGGTCCTCGGGGGTATCGCCGAGGAGGCGGCCAGACTCCTCGGGGTCGAAGGGGCCGGGTTCCGCCTGCTCGAGGGGGACCGGTTGGTGATCGAGGGCAGGTACGGCCTCGCCCACCAAGTCATGCTCAATCCCTCGCTCCAAGTGGGGGAGAGCCTGAGCGGACTCGTCGCCCAGGATGGCCGCGCCATCTCGGTCCCGGATCTCCGGGAGGACCAACTCTATCTTCCCGAACACAAGGCGGCGGCCGAGGCGCACGGTGTAACAAGCTATCTTGGGGTCCCGCTGCGCTACCGGGACAGGATCATCGGGGTTCTGAATATTTTCGGCAAAGAGCGCCGCACCTTTGATGAGAGAGAAGTGAACCTGCTTCAAGCCTTCGGGGATCAGGCAGCCATCGCCCTCGAGAACGCGCGGCTCTTCGAGACGATCGCGCAAGGGAAACGGGAGTGGGAGAGCACCTTCGATGCCATTGCCGACGGGATCGTCCTGCTCGGCGAGCGGGGCACGGTCCTGAGGACGAACCGCGCCTTTGGATTCTGGTGGAAGACCCCCGCCGATGCCCTCATCGGCGCTTCGTGGCACGACCTTTGGGACCAACTCGGCGTGTCATCCCCCTGCCCCCACTGCACGGCCTGGAGCACGAAGCGGCCGGCTTCGGCCGAAGCCTACGTCTCCACCTCGAACCGGTTCCTGGCCCTCGCCGCCTTCCTCCTCCAGTCTGAGGAGCCCCGCCCCTCGGAGTCCTTCACTGGGACCATCCTCGTCATCCGGGACATCACCGAACGCAAGCAGGCGGAGGAAGACCTATACGAAAGCAACCGACGTTTAGAGGAGGCGCTCGTCAAACTGAAGGCGACGCAGCAGCAAGTCCTGCAGCAAGAGCGGCTCCGCGCCCTCGGTCAGATGGCGAGCGGCATCGCCCACGACTTCAACAATGCGCTCTCACCGATTTTGGGGTTTACCGAGCTCCTGCTCGACCACCCAGAATACCTCGAGAACAAGGAGAAGGTGAGGCGCTATGCGCAAATGATGAACACCGCCGCCAGAGACGCCGCGGGCGTGGTCCGCCGCCTGCGCGAGTTTTACCGCTCCCGGGAAGAGGACGAAATTTTCCTGCCCGTCGACCCCAACTTCCTGGTCGGACAAGTCATCATGCTCACACAGCCCCGGTGGAAAGACCAGGCGTTGGCAAGCGGCATCACCATCGACATCGAGACCGACTTGCAGCCCGTCCCGCTTGTCGCCGGCAACGAAACCGAAGTCCGGGAGGTGTTGACCAACCTGATCTTCAACGCGGTGGACGCCATGCCCGAGGGCGGGACGCTCACACTCCGCACCCACTCCGATGCCGACTACGCCGTCCTGGAAGTGAGCGACACCGGCACCGGCATGACCGACGAGGTCCTCCAACGGTGCCTGGAACCGTTCTTCTCTACAAAGCCTGAACGCGGGACCGGTCTGGGGCTGGCGATGGTGTATGGCATCATCCAGCGGCACCAGGGGACGTTGGCCATTGAGAGCGAGCCGGGTCAGGGAACCACCTTCATCCTCCGCCTGCCGGTCTACACGAAGCAGGATGCGGAGCACAGACCTCAGGCGGGAGAAGTCCTGTCCCGTCGGCTGGACATCCTCGTCGTGGACGATGAACCTCCGGTGCGAGAGGCCATAACGGCCTATCTGACCGGCGATGGGCATCGCGTCGAGACCGCAAGCAATGGCAGTGAAGGCCTGGAGAAGTTCCGTGCGGGCTGGTTCGATGTGGTGGTCACGGATAAAGGAATGCCCGAAATGGCCGGCGACCAACTGGCAGCCGCCATTAAACGCGTTGCCCCGGATGCGCCCGTCATCCTGCTCACCGGGTTCGGCGACCTGATGATCGCCTCGGGGGAGACGCCAGCGGGCGTGGACATCATTGTGGGAAAGCCTGTCGCCCTGGCCGCGCTGCGGCAGGCGTTGGCGAAGGTGACGGCGGAGAAAATACCAGTCGCAGAGTGATGAGTGAAGCGTTCACAGGAGGAAGGGAGACGAGGAGCAATGGCAAAGATCTTAGTTGTTGACGATGATATCCCCATCACCGAGATGGTTCGGGAGATCCTCGAGGCGGCGGAGCACGGCGTCAC
>JBHIAD010000170.1:0-2968 GCA_046758405.1 Methylomirabilales bacterium (SeqCode) | reverse complement strand
GACGTGGTGAGTGCCAAGGTGAGGCGCAGCGCGCGGACGCACCCAGTCTCCTCGAAGAGGGACCCGGCCGCCCTCCGGGAGGCGATGGCCGAGGTCGTCTCTCATTTGAACCGGAGCGTGAGGCCGGTGATCTATGCGGGAGTGGAGATCGAGCGGTTCGATCTGAGGGAGAAACTCATCACCCTCGTGGAGAAGCTCAGCCTCCCCATCGCCACCTCGATCGAGGGAAAGGCTGTCTTCCCCGAGGATCACCCCAACTTCGTCGGCATCTACATGGGCCGCGCCGGCTCTGAACTCGCGCGGCAGAGTGTGGAGGGTTCCGACTGCCTCCTGATGCTCGGGGCCTTCCTGACTGACGTGAACACCGGCCTCTTCACCGCCAGGGTGGATCGATCAAAGGTGATCTCCGCCTCCTCCGAGGAGCTCAGCGTCAGCTACCACCGGTACGCCGACGTGACCCTTGTCGATCTCATCGAGCACCTCTTGGAATCCGTGGAGGTGAAGCGGTGGGAGTTCGTGAGGCCGGGCCACCCCGAGGTCCCGAGAACCGCTGCCCCAGGGAGACTGCGGACAGACCAGGTGATTGAGGAGCTGAATTCCTTCATCACCCCGGGACGGTACGTCGTCGTCTCGGATGTCGGGGACTGCCTGTACGCCTCCGTGGCGCTACAGACCGACCATTTCCTCGCCCCCGGCTACTACAACAGCATGGGCTTCGGCGTCCCGGCGGCCATCGCCGCCCAGCTCGCCACCCCGGAGCGGAGGGCCATTGCCCTGGTCGGCGACGGAGGGTTCCGGATG
This sequence comes from Methylomirabilales bacterium (SeqCode), assembly GCA_046758405.1. Lineage (GTDB taxonomy): Bacteria > Methylomirabilota > Methylomirabilia > Methylomirabilales > CSP1-5 > JBHIAD01. Next base: position 2,167 of record JBHIAD010000170.1, on the reverse strand, counting down.
ACAGGGGTGGAACTCTCAACGGCCGCCCGGCTGGGCCTCAATCCCATCGTTCTCCTCTGGAACAACGCCAGCTACGCCACAATGCGCGCCATCGCAGGGAGGCAGGGCTACTTCGAGCTTGCCGCCTGGGACTATGTGGAGGTCGCCAAGGCCTTGGGGGGAAGCGGAGTCAGGGTGGAGACCCGGGCGGAGCTGCGGGAAGCCCTGCGGACGGCGGAGGGAAGTGCCCAGTTCTTTCTCATCGACGCCCTCCTTGACCCGGACGACATCTCACCCGTCTGGCAACGGATCGCCGATGAGGTCCGGTCCCGGATCGAGCACCGGTAGTGAGAGCAACGGGTGATTCGCGCGCACCGTGGATGCCTGGCAGCAAGCCGGGTACACCGGAGCTGACCGCCGTCGGGCACGATCACACGCGAAGCGCCGGCGGGGGCCGCCAGAGGAGGTGCACCAAGACGTAGAGCTCGAGCCCGAAGGGCAGATAACCCAGGTAACCGAGCAGCGGCATCTCGAAGAGGTACCAAAAGTCGACGAATGGGATATGGTAGACCCACTTCGGATAAGAGAAAACGTTCCAGAGCTCCCAGAAAAAGCCGCAGATCAGCGCGCCGGCGGGGGCCGCCACCACCGTCCGCCAATCACCCCGTTGCAGGCCGGTGAGAATCGATCGTCGACCGAGCCACACGCAGACCGGCTCGATCACCAAAAAGATGGAGGGCCACACGAGCGGATACCCATACCGCGGCCAGCCCAGAAATAGAGCTACCATCACCCAGCCGGTGAGGAACACCCCCTTGCAGACGGATGGCGTCGCCGGCACGTGCGGACCGCGTGCGAAACGCTCGATCCAGCCGAAGGTCCACAGGAGTTCAGCCGTACTGAAGACTGCCGGCATGACGGTCGAGAAGCTAAGCGATGCGATGGCCACGTACTCCAGGTCGCTGAAGAGTTCCCGGCCAAGGTACTCCCAATTGCCCGTACGCCAGTTGATGATCTCGAAGAGCCACCAGGCCGGCACCGATAGAAAGAAGAGCAGGGCGAAGTCGCGCCGTGACCGGGTGAGTAACGAGGTCCCGCTGCGATACAGCACCAGCGCATCAACGGCCAGCACGTAGCCCAGCCACAACGGGAAGAAGAGCACGTGGGTGCGGGGTCCGGGTAATGACCAGTTGAGCGGCCAGCAGATCGCGATCAAGAGTACACCGAGCCATCCGTGCCACCGGCCGGCTCGGCCGAGCCGCCGCACCTCTGCCTTTCCCTCTCCGAGGTCCCTCACCTGGTGTCTCCGCCTTGACCCTCCGACGAGCCCCACGGGCCGATCTCTAGCGACGCTGGCATCTCGCTGTGGCATCCGGAAAGGCTAACAATCCACTCCCCTTGCACCCAGAGGCAGCAGGGGCCACACCGAAGGGGGGAACGGCAGATTCGGCATCACCTTTCAGTTTAATCCATCGGAGGCATGTGGGGCTTACGGCGTGAAGGCTTTGTTGGCGGAGGAGAAGGACCCGCCCGGCGTGGGCCCACCTCCCTCCACCCTCTCCGCGGGCAACCAGAGTCGTCCCGATCAGCACCACACCCAGTAGACACACCACGTGACACGAGCGGCGCGCACGCGCAGCGCTCGGACTGGTCCGCCAAGCGAAAGGGGGGGGAATGTTCCGCCATCGGTTGCTTCCTCCAGGGCGCTGATCACTGCCTTTCGTGAAGCGCCCGGTCAGTCACTTCCCGCAGCACCTCGTAGGGCTGAGCCCCAACCACCACGTGCCGCTCGCCGACGATATAGGTGGGGACGCCGGTGATGCCGAGGCGTGCGGCCTCCGCCTGGTCCGCCAGGACCTTCGGCGTGTACTGATCCGTGGCAAGGGCTTGCTGGAGGGCATCCCGGGCAAGGCCAACCTCCTCCCCGAGCGCGAGCAGCACCTCGGGGTCGCCGATGTCTCGTCCCTCCTCGAAGAAGGCCCGGAAGCAGGCGAGGTGGAACTCGTCAAACTTGCCCTGCTCCCGGGCGAACTCCGCCGCCTCGAGGGCCTTGCGACTCCGCGGTTGGACCGGGGGGAGCTGCAGGGTCATCCCGCGCGCCTCGGCCATGGGGTAGACCGCCTGGGACCAGACCCGGGTGAGATACTCGCCGCGGGGATCGAGGAGGGGGGCCGGCTCGGGGCGGAGC
>JBHIAD010000169.1:0-3010 GCA_046758405.1 Methylomirabilales bacterium (SeqCode) | reverse complement strand
TCCGTCATGCCTTCCGGATCAGCGTCGCCATGTCCCACAAGGGGAGAAACACAGCCAGCGCCAAGAAGAAGAGTAACACCGCCACCACGATCAGGAGGATCGGCTCCAAGGTGGTGGCCAGGTTCCGGATCGCGTAGTTGGTCTCCATATCGTAGTGCTCGGAAATCCGCCCCAGGAGGCTGTCCAGTTCACCCGTCTTCTCCCCGACGGCCACGACCTGGGAGACGAGCGGCGGGATAATGGGGCTCCGGGCCAGAGGTTCGGCCAGGCTGCTCCCCTGTTCCACCTCCTTCCGAACATCCTCCAGGACACGGGTCAAACATGCATTTCCTGTGCCACGACCACTGATTTCTAAGCCCTTGAGAAGGGGGACCCCGGCAGCCGTTAAGGTGGCCAGGGTCTGGACCGTCCGCGAGAGGATCAGCTTCAAAACGAGCGGACCAAAGATGGGCACCTGGAGCTTGAACGTATCCCACCGCAATCGCCCTCCTTCCGTTCGGATGAATGCGCGGAAGAGGAAGAAGGCCGCGACAGCCAGCACCAGGAGGGCTGGCCCATAGGTTTGGAGGAGCCAGCTGAGCCCCAGCACCGCCCGGGTCGGCCAGGGGAGGGCAGTCCGAAAGGCGTTGTACAGGAGGAGGAACTTGGGGACTATGACGGTGACGAAGATGGTGAAGGCGATCGCCAGAGCGCCGACGACCATCATCGGATACCGGGTGGCGGCGATGATCTTTCGGCGCGTCTCCTCCTCGTGCTCGACAAGCGCGGCCAGGCGTTCGAGGGCCGTGCCGAGGAAGCCTCCTGCTTCCGCCGCTTCGATGGTCCGGACGTAGATTATCGAAAAGAGTCGGGGGTGCTGCGCCATGGCCTGGGAGAGGGAAGTCCCACCCTCCACCTCCCTTCGGATTGTCTCGAGGGCTTGCCGGAGCGGACGGGAGGAGGTCTGGTGGCTAAGCGTCTGGAGTGCGTCAAGCAACGAGACACCCACGGTGATGAGCGTTGCCAGTTGCCGGTTGAAGAAGATCAAGTCCTCGGCACGGATCCGGAAGAACCGGGAGAGGGAGAACTCGAACTGAATCCGAGTTTGCTCTGGCTTGACCTCGACCGGGTAGTACCCGGTTTCGGTCAGTTGCAGCGCGGCCGCACGGGCGTCCTCGGCCTCCGTGGTGCCGGCCACGGCGGCTCCTTGCTGGGTGCGGGCACGGTATTGAAAGCGTGGCATGGGGCCTCACTCTCGCAAAGGGAGGAGGTGGTGCCGCCCCTCCCTCCCCAGGACGACCCCGTTGGGGAGAATGCGGAGGATCTGGAAACCGTGGATTTCATCTCCGGTCCCCATGACGAGGTCGTTGATGATCGCCTTGGGCGCGCTGTTCCCCCAGATGATACCGGTGACGCGAAGGCTCCCGAGGGTGCCATCGAGGACCCCGCGCTCTTCGGGTCGCAGGTACGCCGATTCAAGGACGAAAGGATCGCGACCCCAGTTGTGTTGCGCCAGGTAGGCCTCGGGGTCGGACGTTTCCTTGGGGGTGGGGCGGGAACGCGGCACGGGTCGTATCGCTGGCCCTCTGTGGTATGGACTTGAGGAGGGCGCTCCCGAGGGACGCGACGGTATCGCGGGAAGTCCCACCCAATGCTCGTAGACGAGGAAGGCTCCTGCGAGCAACACGAGGCCCGAGAGGATCTTGGTCCGGCGGGGCACGGCTGCCGTCATGGTTTCCCCTCCGCTCCCCTGGGCCAGATCCACGCCGCCAGCTCGAGGCGCATCGTAAGCGAGAACCCCTTTTTGCCGACCGAGGTCACCTGGGCCTCGCGCATCGTGATCATCACCGGCCCCCGGGAGATCCCCTCGAGGAACTCACCCAACTGGCGGTAGGTGCCCTGGATGCTGAGGCTCACCGGGAGCTGCTGGTAGGGGAGCTGCCCCCCAAGGGTTTGGGGGGCCTTCGGGGTCATGGACACGATCCGGACCTGGGCGCGCATTGCCTGTTGCGAGATCTCTCCCAGGAGCTTGGGGAGCCCGTCCGGAGGGAGGATCCTCCGGTGGATCGCATCCAGGCTGGCCTGAATCGTGTCCCGCCGCTCCTTCCGGGCTTGCGCCGCAGACAGCGAAACCTGCTTGTTCTGGACCTGCCGGGATAGGCTTTCCGCCTCCGTCCTGAGTCGGGAAGCCCTGGCGCCGATGGGCCGGGTCCAGACGGCCCAGGCCAGAGCAGAGACCGCTACCAGGGCGATCAGGAAAATTATTTCGCGGCGGGAGAAGCCCAGGGTTCGCTCCATGTCAGTTCCACCTCGAAGGTTACAGCCCGCGTCGCGTAGTTCGTCGCCTCCAGGCTCGAGACCAGCCGGACCGATCTGAAGAAGGGAGAGCTGCTCAGGATGTCCAGGTACCTAGCGAGCCGCCCCTCCGCCTCCTCCTGCTCTGCAAAGACCAGGCCGACGACCTTGAGAGAACTGTGCTGCAGTTTGAGACCCCGCAGGGTCACGTACTCGGGGGTCAATTGGCTCAGGGCCTTGTAAGCTGCAAGCTTCAGGAAGTGAGTGGTTCGCAGTCCGTCTGCCGCGGCGAGTTCTGGGCCGGCGTCTTTGGCAACCTGCTCCCACTGCTCCAGCTCGGTCAGGAGGGGGAGCACCCGCTGAACGATCTGCCGGCGCTCCGCGATCTCGCCCTCGAGCTGGCTGATCTCGGCCTGGTAGCTCGTGTGGAGGATCGCGAGACCTGTGACCAATCCTACCACCACCGCCCGGCAGCCGAAGCGGGCCAATGCCATCCGGTTCCGAGCCGCGATCTCGGGTGGGATCAGATTGATCCCGACGTCGCCAAGGGCTGCGCCGACGGCGGGAACAAAGTGGGTGGCCACCCCCCCAAGGCCTGCCGTGTCCAGGCTGCTGGCGTGGGGGAGAGCCCCAAAGGGGTTTAAGAGCTCGACGGGGATTTCCAAGTTGTAGGCGAGGTAGGCGGCCAGATTCCTGGGGCGCGTCCCACCCCCCGAGAGAAGGACACGGCTCACCT
>JBHIAD010000168.1:0-3032 GCA_046758405.1 Methylomirabilales bacterium (SeqCode) | reverse complement strand
TCTCAGCCCGGGCCCGCTGCTCCGGGCTGGACCAGGAAAGGATGAGATGCGTCAGGTGCCAGGCGTCATTCGCCCAGGCCCAGTCGCTCATCGGCATCGGGGTCCCGGGCATCCCCGCCAGGATGCGGCGGTAGACGTGCTTGGGGTCAGGGCTCCCCTTGAACACCCCGAGCGTGAGGTCTCGGGGGCGGGTCGGGTAGCCCTTCTCGTCGATTTGCTTCTCCGCGCCGTCCCCTCGACCGGTCTTTCCATGGCAGGAGGCGCAAGCATCGGCGTAGAACTTGAGAGCGCGGGCGCTGGCCTGAGCGGTGAACGGAGGCTCCGGAGGCACGCGGATCACCCCTTGCCCTGCCTCATCTTCCTCTTTTGGATCTGCCGCTCTCCGGATCCGCCACGGCGTCTCAGCGAACGACTTCACGTAATGGACCAGGCCCCAGCGCTCCTCTTCCGAAAGGTGGCCCCATGACGGCATCGCCGACCCAGGCATGCCGCGGGAAATGATCCGGAAGAGATCTTCATCTGTCGGCACCCGCTCCCAGGTCGACACAAGGCGGTAGCGAGCGGCGACGAAGTCGCGCGGTTTCGGGTAGAGAAGGTAGGCCGCCTCCCCATCCCCCCGACCGTCGCTCCCGTGGCACACCGCGCAGTGCTTCTCGTAGACCTGCTTGCCCAGAGTGAGCAGGTCCGGCGACGGCGGAAGGGCGGTCGTGGGCGTGAGCGAGACCGGAAGGGGCCCGCTGGGTGCGGCCGGCGATGCGGGACCCCGCGTGTCAGCGCCCTGGGTCGCGGCTGTCATCCCAGGACCTGCCCACCCCACCACACCAGCCAGGAGGAGCGAGACGGTGATTGCAAGGCCCAGTTTCGTTGATCGCCCTGTCACGGAAGCCCTCCCGGAGGCGGCCCAGGCTCAGATGGCTTCACGGCCTGCGGGGGGGCCGCCTCTGTCCCCCCGCGCCGTCCCCGGCCCACGGCCACTTCGCGATTCACCCGGCGCCCCGGCGACCGAGGCAGTGAGACGACTTGGGCGAGCGTCGTCCGCTCCATCAGACCCTGGATCAGGGGCCTGGTCTGAGCCCATAAGTGGTGTATGGTGCACGGGTCCTGCCCCTCGCACAGCCCGGACCAGAAGATGCATCGGCCGAAGAGGTCAGGTCCCTCCACCGCCTCGAAGATCTCGCGCAGGCTGATTTGATCGGGTGGCCGAGCCAGAGAGTACCCCCGGGCGGCTCCCCGATTGCCTACCACCACGCGCTGCCGCCTGAGCTGAAGGAAGATCTGAGCGAGGAAGCCTGATGGAAGACGTCCTGCCTCGGCGATCTCCCGAACGGTCATGACGCTCCCCAGGGGCTGCCTCGCCAGCACAATCAACCCCACCAGGCCATAGTGACTTTTCCTGCTGAGCTTCACCGAGAGTCAATGAACCGAGTAGATTTGTTTGAATATCCACCGAACCCTTAGCCCCTGACAATCACACGACGGGCTTATTTTCATAGTGCAATCGCCCAAGACAATCTGGTGCGCTTGCTCTAGCTTGCTCGTTCGCGAAGACGCAGAGATGCGACGGTTATCGGCACGGCGCTAGGTTCTTGGATCCGTGAGGAGTGGTCGGCGGCTGTACAGCTTCTACTTCGGCGTGAGCGAGGCCAGGAGTGTCTCCACCAGGTCGCGGAGTTCCTCCGGCGAGGCTGAACCGACGCGTCGCCTCAGCTCCTCGAGAAGCGGCCAGGTTTGAGGCCCTGTGATCTCGAGCCCGGTCGGCATCCTCGTCACCTCGCGGATCGCGGCCAGGGGCGAACGGTTCAGCATGAGGGAGAGCACGTCGAAGCGATTGTAGTTGCCGGCCACGTCGTGGCGGATCTTCTGGCGGATGGCGCCCTCGAGGTCGACCACGCCGGAAATGATCTCCTCGGCGTCGGCTGCAGCCGGCCCTGCGATGACCTTGCCGTCGGGTCCGAGGATCCCCGTAAAGGTCTGGCTCCCGTTGCCCAGGAGCCGGAGCTTCTCCGGGCTGTCGCCCAGGCGCTCGCGCATCTCCGGGCTGATGAGACTTCCCGCCACCACCACGAAGCACTTCCCCTCGAAGGCATGGGCCGCTGACCGGATCTCGATGTCGTGCCTCAGATCGACGGTGTCCCCTGCCGGGCGAGCAGGGTAGTTCGCCACATGAACCTGCTCCCCTTGAGCGATGAGGGCGAAGCGGGCTAGAGGATTCGTGTTCTCCCCGCAGCAGAGGGTGCCGAGGCGCCCGACCGCCGTCTCATACACCTGGAGGGTAGAGCCGTCGCCGAAACTCCAGATCATCTTCTCGGCATAAGTGGGCATGAGCTTCCGGTGCCAGCCGAGGAGGGAGCCATCTGGGCCAAAGATCAAGTTGGTGTTGAAGAGCTCTCCCACGCTGCGCTGGCTCCGCTCGTTGACCCCGATGACCACATAGGCCGAGGCCTCGCGGGCCGCCTGGCCGAGTCTCTCGGTGACCGGACCCGGAACCTCGACGGCCTCCCGCACCAGCTCGACGAAGTAGCGCTCGTTGGCCTGGGGGCGGTCGAGGTAGATCCAGTGGGGGTATCCCGGGACGAACACCTCGGGGAAGGCGACGAGCCGCGCCCCGGTGCGCCCGGCCTCCCGGATCAAGGCACAAGCCTTGTCTACCGTCGCATCGCGGTTCAGGTAAACCGGAGCAGCCTGGACCGCGGCAACGGTGAAGACCGACCTGCTCCTCTCCTCCGTCCAGCGCTCTACGTTTGTTCCGGGTCTCGTCCCGCGGCTCTGAGGCCCCGAACAGGTCACGGCTCCCAGCTTTGCCATCCCGTCTCCGTCCTGCGCTCAGGCAGGGGTCATCACCATCTTCGTGGCGTACTCTTTGAGCAAAAGCCCCATGGAGTCACCCCACATCCATCGCGTTCCGTACTTTGAACTCTCCGGCCTCACCATTCAAGACACAAGCCAAAGAGCGTCTACAGTGGGCTCGCGCCGGATCGGCGGACCCGCCGGATCAGCCACCATTCCGCCAGGCCCACCACCCCGATGCCGAA
>JBHIAD010000167.1:0-3180 GCA_046758405.1 Methylomirabilales bacterium (SeqCode) | reverse complement strand
TCCTGCCTCTACGAGCAGGAGGCCCTGATGCGGGTCCTGGTGCGGAAGGGGCTAGTGTCGCAGGCGGAGGTGCTGGAGGGGGTCAAGGCGGTCCGGCGGGAAGGACGGGGAAGCGTGAAGCATTTCCGGCGGAAAAAAAGAAGGCCACCTCCGCAGAGGTGGCCTTGGCCGTAGGCTGGGCTGTCAGTAGCACTGCCGCTGCCAGTAGCTCGGCACCCAGACCTGGTAGTAGCTGATGAAGCCATTCTGCTCCCGAGGCTGGACCTCCCAGTGCCCCTCGATCCAGATGTCGCGGCAGACCGGGTGATGATGGATTACCCGAGGCCTGTGCAGGGCATCCAGAATGAGGACCGTCGCCGCGCCGGCCAGGAAGCCCCCGAAGAAGTGCCCGTGGCCGTGATGATGACCATGGTGCCCGTGATGCCCCCCGCGCGCCTCGGCGGGCAGGACCATGCCCCCCAGCACGAGACTGGCGATGAGGAGAGCCACGCCAACTGCTCGCACCTTCATGACCTCCGTGAGCCTCTAGCGGACCAAGCGGTGGTCTTCTCTGACGGCATCTCTCTCATCTTGATGGACCCCCCGCAGTGTAAATATTTTACCCCTTACACGGTTGGTGTCAAGGTTATTGTATCCTACGTTGACTCACAGGACCCCGGATGCGCGTCCTGGTGCGGAAGGGGCTGGTGTCCCAGGCGGAGGTACTGGCGGAGATCAAGGCGGCCCGGCGGGAAGGCGGGAGTGCTATCCCCACGTCTGAGGACTGATCTGGCCCGGGAAAAGGGCTGATTCTGAGGCGTTGAGGGCCGAGGCGGGCGAGGTAGGCTAAGCCCTGGAAATGCCTGGTGCCGAGGGCGGGAATCGAACCCGCATGGGGCGAGGCCCCAACAGATTTTGAGTCTGTCGCGTCTGCCTAGTTCCGCCACCTCGGCTGGTGGGTCCACGCGATTGGCGCAGAGATTCTAGCGTGAGCGGCGACAAAAAGAAAGGGAAGCTCCATGGCTTCCCTTTCTATCATGCCTGGGGACCGATCTCGCTCGTCGGCTGCGTCGCCTACTTGACCACTTTCTTCAGCTCCGCGCCCGGACGGAATTTGACGACCCGTGCCGCGGGGATCCTGATCGGACGGCCAGTCCGGGGATTTCGGCCCACCCGCGCCTTCCGCCGACCGACGGCAAAGGTGCCGAAGCCGACCAGGGTGACTTTCCTCCCCTTTTTGAGGGTGTCCCGGACCGATTTCAGTGCGCTGTCCAGGGCCTTTTCTGCCGCCTTCTTGGTCACCTTCGCAGCCCTCGCCATACCGTCTACGATCTCCGCCTTCGTCATACCCCATCCCCCCTTGTGTTAGGATGTCTCCCTCCGCCACCCGGCGGCCACGCGCTTGGAAGATGACACGGCTAAGCAAATATCAGAGACGGAAACAGATTGTCAATCCCAATCCATCGCCGGCGGCCTGCTCCTCCTGCAATCCCCGCTCGGCCTCGGCAATGGCCCCTTGCAGGCGCTCCACATCCCCCCGGAGCATGTCGGCCTCAGTGCTCAGGCGGGCGAGTGTAACACAGCGACCACCGGGGGACAATCCGCGGCATCGCGGCACTCAACCGTTCAGCTGCTGGACCAGGAAGGCAGTCTTCGCCGTGAACTCCACCAGGTCTGCGAGATCAAGCGCCACATCCACCGAGTCGCCGACCACCAAGATCCCATGGTTGCGCAGCAGGAATCCTCGTGACTGCGAGTACCGCCTGAGTGCGGCGCCTGCCACCCGTCCGAGATCCTCAGTCCCCGAAGTGGCGTATGGAATGCACGGGACCTCAGAGAGCAGCACCCGGCCCGTGATGGCGGGGAGCGGCAGTGACCGGCCGCGGCAGGCGAAGGCTGTGGCAAAGGGGGGGTGGGCATGGATGATTGCGCCGACATCCGGGCGCGTACGGTACGTGGCGATGTGGAGCGGCAATTCCGTGGAGGGGATCATGCCTCGCGGCGCCTGCAGGGTGCGCCCCGCCATATCCACCACGATGAGGTCCGGTGGCCGGACCAGCCCGAGCGAGATCCCGCTCGGGGTGATGAGGATGTGGTTGGTCTCCCGGATGCGGGCACTCACGTTGCCCCCTGCGCCCTCGACCAGAAAGCGGTCATAGAGGGTGCGACAGACCCGCGCACAGGCATGGCGGAGACCCTGTTCCCCACGTGGGCGTCTGCTCTGCACCCGGGCCACCATCGACTAGTTCCCCATGGCGCGCACCACGAGACTGACGCCAGCCACAAACAGCACCAGGAGGACCGCCCGGTTAAAGGTCGCCTGGGGCAGGCGTGCGTGGAAGCGACGGCCGCACCAGAACCCCATGAGAGCGACCCCCGTCAAAGGGAGTGACATCGTCGCCAGGCCCGGTGTCCACAAATCCCACTGGTAGGTGGCTGCGACCTGTGTGAGTTTGAAGATCAAAAAGGCCGCCCCGATGGACTGCACGAAGGACGCCTTGTCCAGCCTCAGGGCGTACAGGAAGAGGACGAGGGGGGGTCCGAAGACATTGGTCATCCCACCGATGACCCCACTCACCATCCCGGTCGCCGCGGACCACAACGCCAACTGGGATCCGGGCAAGGTCAGCTTCCAGGGGAGGAGTTGAGAGACCACGAAGCCGAGAACCACGAAGCCGAGGCACAGGCGCAGGACCCGTGGAGAGAGGGTGGCCAAGAGCATGGTCCCCACCACGATCCCCACCACCCCGGTGAGGAGGAGGGGGAGGATCCGTCGGACGTCCTCCGGCTTCCAGGGCCGGAAGAAGGACTGAAAGAGATCCATGCAGATATTCGGGATGAGCGAGAGGACCACGGCAGTGGGGACATCACTCAGGAGCGCGATGAGCGGCGTCACGATGATCGGAAAACCCATCCCCACTGTGCCCTTCAGGACGGAGGCGACAAAGATAGCCCCCGCGCTTCCCCAGAAGAGGAGATCCATCAATCAATGTCCCTCGTGCTGCGCGCCATGGAGCACGGCTCGGTAGGGCTCCCTGAGGTATCGGGCGGCCAGCTCCTGCGCCCGCCCCGGCCCTGTCCTGACCGAGAGCGCCCGCCGGTAACTCAACTCGGCGCGCTCCCGATCCCCCAGCAGATCGTACACTATGCCGGACCGCGTGTGTGCCCACGCGGAGACCCACGCGGAGCGCTCGTGCTCTG
>JBHIAD010000166.1:0-3215 GCA_046758405.1 Methylomirabilales bacterium (SeqCode) | reverse complement strand
AGGGGACCGATGATGGGGAGCCCATCTTTGGAGTGGGGGCGAAACCCGGCCCAGGCACGCGTGAAAGGCTGCTCGGCAAGGCCGGGAAGGAGCGCCAGTGTGAGCGAGCTAAATAAGTGCATCCCGCCGAGGGTCACATTTTTCTCGAACCCGACGTACTCGACATTGCTCCCCACCACGAGACCGCCGTTGAGACGGGGAACCAGATAGCCCCCCTTTCCCCAAACCGGATGTCGGAGGGGCGGCTCCGCGAGCTCAGCGTAAAGGATCTGTCCCCGGGCGGGCTCCACAGGGATCCGCCGGCCGAGGAGGGCCCCGATCTGCCCGGACCAGGCTCCGGTGCACAGGACGACCTGGGCGGCAGTATAGATTTCCTGGGGAGTCCGGACACCGGCAACTCTGTCCCCTTCGTACAGGAATCCCGTGACGGGGCTGCCCTCCACGATGCCGACCCCGAGGGCCCGGGCCGCCTGGGCCAGCGCCCGAGTGAGTTCGGTGTTGTTCACGTGATGATCACCGGGGAAGAAGAGGGCCCCCGCGATTTCTTTGGTGAGCCCCGGCTCCAGCTTACCGACCTCTTCAGGCGTCAGCCGCTCCACGGCCAGCCCAAGCTCTTGCTGCCAGCGATACCGTCCCTCTGCCGCCTCGTCCCCCTCCTCGTCGAGGAGGTAAAGAATACCCCAGCTGAGATACTCAATATCGACGTGGGCGAGGTCCTTCAGCATCGGTGCCAGGCGCTCGTAGTACTGGCGCGCCGCAAGGCAGAAGTCGAGAAAGGGGCCGGGACCGGCCGCCTCACACTGCGGGGCCAGCATCCCAGCCGCCGCCCCTGAGGCCTCGCCGCCGATGGCGCCTCGATCGAGGACCACAACCCGCTTCACCCCCTTCTCGGCCAGGTGGTAGGCAACGGAGCAACCCACCACCCCCCCGCCAACGATGATCACATCCGTCGTTTCGGCCACTTCATTGCCCTCTTCAGGGGTGTCGCACCTTTATCTCACGAACTTATTTCTTCGATTGGCTCCCGAGCGTTCTGTGAATAAGCCCCAAGAGGGAGCCAGCACGGAAGGGCTTTGTGACAAAATCTACGGCCCCGAGCTCCGTGGCCTTGGCAAACGTGGCCCGGTCGCCGAAGGCCGTGAGTACGACCACCGGCAGATCCTGGTCCTCCTGCCGGATCTTCCTCAAAAGCTCCAGGCCATTCATCCCGGGCATGACCAAGTCGGTGAGGACCAGATGACACGGCTGGGTGCGGAGCACGGTCATGGCCTCCGGTCCGTCCTCGGCCAGGGAGACCTCGTATCCGGCGGCGAGGAAGATACGCCGGAGATTCTCCCGCATATCCTCATCATCCTCGACCACCAGGATTCTTCGCCGCAGACTGCCTTCTGCTTTCATTTGCATCGTTCCTGTCAACCTCTCGCGCGCGCGAATGGCGTTTAGCAACCCGCCTGCGCAGCACCCACACGTCACTCAATAAACGGCCACCGAGACGAATTCACCCCTTCCCACATCCACCAGGCCCCGATCGGTCAGGCGGATCTCCGGGATCACAGGCAAGGCCAGAAACGACAGGGCCGCAAATGGGTTGGGAGCCATACACCCGATATCGCGGACATTCAGCAAGAGGTGCTCCATGGCGGCGGCGACCTGGCCCGGCTTCTCCTCGCTCATGAGCCCGGCGACGGGCAGGGCAAGAGACGCCCGGACCGTTCCCTCGGAGGCGACCGTGAGGCCGCCCCCGATCGCCGCCACATGCTCGAGGGCGGTCAGGAGGTCCTGATCCTCGACACCCACAGCGATGAGGTTATGGGAATCGTGAGCCACCGATGAGGCCAGCGCACCTTGTCGAAGGCCGAACCCCTGGACAAAGCCCAGAGCGATATTTCCGTTCCTGCCATGCCGCTCGACCACCACGAGTTTGAGAATGTCGCGTGCGGGATCGGCATGTATTTCCCCGTCCGCGACGAGAGCCTCGAGCACCAAGCGGCGGGTGACAATCTGTCCCTGCACGAGGCCAATGACCCGGATCAGCCTCGAGCGGCCGGCCGGAATGCGCAGGTTTTCGGGTGACAGTCGAGGAATCCTGACCGTGTCGACGACCCCGGGTTCTCGCACCTGCCGAATCTCCCGGAGCAGCTTTCCCTCTTCCGCGACGAGTCGTCCTCCCTTGAAGACTAAGTGAGGGGTGAACTCTCGAAGGTTGTCTACGACGACCAAGTCTGCAAGATATCCGGGCGCCACCGCTCCTCGCTCCCTGAGACCGAATGATTCGGCCACATTCAACGTCACCATTTGAACGGCGAGGTGCGGTGACAGTCCCAGCGAGACTGCCCGCCGGAGGAGTGTGTCGAGGTGACCGTCCGCCACGAGCTCGTGGGGCTCCTTATCATCGCTGACCAGAAGACAGCGTCGGCCCGTCACCGGAGTGACCAGGGGTAGCAGCGCGGCGAGATTCCGCGCCTGGGAGCCCTCGCGGATCATCAGCCGCATGCCCAGGCGGAGCTTTTCCTGCGCTTCCTCAATTGTGACCGACTCGTGGTCAGACCCGATTCCAGCATCGAGGTACGCCATCAATCCCACTCCGGTGAGACCCGGCGCGTGCCCGTTGACGACCTTGCCCTGTGACCGTGCCAGGATGATCTTTTCCAGAATCTCTCGCTTCCCTTGAATCACCCCGGGATAATCCATCACCTCCGCCAAACCGAGGACACGCTCGTCCTCCAACAATGCTGCGATAGCGGCTGGACCCAAGGAGGCCCCGGCCGTCTCGAGCCCCGTCGCGGGGACGCACGAGGAGGCCATGAAATAGCAGTCCAGGGGGAGATCCCGGCTGGCCCGGAGCATGTACCGCACCCCTTCGAGGCCGAGGACATTCGCGATCTCGTGCGGATCTGCAACCACCGCCGTGGTCCCTCGAGGGACGACCGCCTCCGCAAAGCCCTCGGGTGTCATCAACGAACTCTCGATGTGGATGTGGCCCTCGATGAAACCCGGGAGGAGGTGCCTGCCGGAGAGGTCAAAGATCTCCCGCGCGCGTCGATATTGTGACCCGATCCCGACGATCCGCCCTCTGCCCAATGCGACGTTAGTGGTCGTCGTCTCTCCGGTAAAGAGATTGAGGATTTTCACCCCTGTAAGGAGGGTATCCGCCTCGCGCCGCAGCTGTGCGATCTCGATCGCCTGCATCCGCGCCTCGATCTCATCCCTCATCA
>JBHIAD010000165.1:0-3233 GCA_046758405.1 Methylomirabilales bacterium (SeqCode) | reverse complement strand
GCGGGTGGACTTGCCCCCCGCGAGGATGACACCGGCAATCTCGTGGAGCTGCTCCCTGTTGATGGGTACCATCATGACCTACGGGAGGGAATAGGGGAGCAGATCGACCTCGATCCGGTCCCCGACCTCGACCGATCTGCCGTCGCCCGGGATGAGGGCGACCCCGTCGATCACCGTCGTCGAGCGGAGAAAGCGCACCTCCCCACCCTCCCTGGTGAGCCGCCCCGGACGATGTGGGTCAAGTCTCGGCTGGTTTGAATCGGCTCTCCGGCGATAGCGGGGATGGGAGACGGGGGTGCAGCCTCCTGCATCCGGTACAAGAGTGGGCGGACCAGGGCGTGGAAGGCCGACCAGGCGGATCCCGGGCCCCCGGGCAGGCAAAAGATCCAGCGTCCCTCTCTGTGCACAACAAGGGTGGAACTCCCCGGTCGGATGGCGACGCCGTCGATCAGGATCTCGGCCCCAAGACGCTGGCAGACGCGCCTGAGCAAGTCGCGGCTCCCCTGCCCGGTCCCGGCCGTCGTCACGACGACATCCGCCCGGAGCGCCTCGGTAAGACGGACGACCAGCTCCTCCTCGCGGTCGCGACCGATGCCCATCCGGAGCGGAATGCCTCCAGCCTCGCGGACCTGGCCTTCCAGCATATAGAGGTTGCTCGCGACGACGGGGTGCGTGGCGCTCGCCGGCTCACCGAGATCCCGAAGCTCGTCGCCGGTCGCAAGCACCGCCACCCGCGGCCGTTCGACCGCCGGCACCTGCGCGCGACCCAGCATCGCCATCGTGCCGATCGCGTGGGAGTGGAGCCGAAGGCCGCGGGGGAAGACCTTGTCGCCAGGGGCAAAGTCCTGTCCCGCGCGACGGACATCGGCGCCCGGCAGGACCGGCGCGCTGATTGCCACCTTCCCGCCTTCCTCCCGGGCCACCTCGCAGCGGACCACTGCGTCGGCCCCTCGGGGTAGCGGGGCCCCTGTCATGATCCGGAGGGCCTCCCCCGGTCCCAGGGCTCGATCCGGCACCTGGCCGGCCGCCACCTCACCCATGACCGACAACCGGACCGGTTGTGCAGAAGAGGCACCCCGCGTGGCGGATGCCTGCATGGCATAGCCATCCACCACCGAGTTGTCCCGGGCCGGGATTGTCTCCGTGGCCAGGACATCAGCAGCCAAGACCCGACCCCCGGCCTCAGAAAGGCCAACCCACTCGGTGGGGAGGATCCGGATCCGGCCACGCAGGCACTCGCGGGCCGCCTGGAGGGAGAGGAGGCGACCGATGACAGGAAAGAAGCTCAGGCTTCTTCCTCCTCTTTCCCTGCTCCCTCCACTACATTGATATCGACCAGGTCCGCTTCGACCGCGCCGCTCACGGGAACCGCTCCTTCGACCTCGCCCTCCGTTTCATCGGCCTCAATCTCGACTACCTCGTCCTCGTCCTCGACCTCGACCACGCCTTCCGGGGCAATATCGCGGAACCAGACGGGCTTCACCCCTTCACCCAGCATGCCCGCACGGGTCTCCTCGTCAAAGGCAGTAATGCTGAACTCAACCTTTCCGACTGCGACCTCATCAAGGGCAACATAGGTTGGTTTGTGGCCTCTGGACTGAATCAAGGGGGTGCTCCCCCGGTTCAGCTGCCGGCTCCGCTTGGCGGCGATGTGGACAAGGCGGTACTTACTGTCTACCTTATCGATCAACTGCTCGATTGGGACGGGAGACATCAATCATCCTCCTTCTTTTTTCGGATCCCATTCGTCCTTACAGGCCCAGTTCCCGTCGGGCACCCGGGTCCAGG
Source organism: Methylomirabilales bacterium (SeqCode) (assembly GCA_046758405.1). Lineage (GTDB taxonomy): Bacteria > Methylomirabilota > Methylomirabilia > Methylomirabilales > CSP1-5 > JBHIAD01. The sequence continues at coordinate 1,445 of JBHIAD010000165.1, read as the reverse complement.
CGAAAGCTCCGGCACCGCTCGGCCGCGATGATCGCGCAGAGCGCGGTGACGGCCTTTTCAAAATCATTATTGACGACCACATAGTCGTACTCGTGAAAGGACTCGATCTCCTTGCGGGCCTGACGCATCCGCCGTGTGATCTCCTCCGGGGCATCGGTTTGCCGCGTCCTGAGCCGCGCCTCGAGCTGGCCGAGGGTCGGCGGCATGATGAAGACGAAGACCCCTCCGGGATAAGCCTGCCTGAGCTGGGCCGCCCCCTGCGTATCCAGGTCGAGGATCACACTGCGCCCCTCTGCAAAGTGCTCTTCCAGTTGGCGGCGGGAGGTCCCGTAGAGATGGCCGTGGACACGCGCCCACTCGGCGAACTCTCCCTGGTCCACCATGGTCTGGAAGGACTCCGGCGTGATGAAGTGGTAGTCCCGCCCATCCTCCTCGTGGGGCCGCGGCGCCCGGGTGGTGTAAGAGATCGAGTGCACCAGGTTGCCCACTCGGCGGATGACCTCCTCGCACAGCGAGGTCTTCCCCGCCCCGGAGGGAGCCGATACCACGATGAGCAGCCCCGCCTCTTTCACCACATCCTTAGACCTTCGGCGTCGTGTCCCCCGTTAACCGCTGTGCGAGGGTCTCCGTCTGGATCGCCGACAGGATCACGTGATCGCTGTCGGTGACGATGATCGCCCGCGTGCGGCGCCCGTTGGTGGCATCCACCAACTTGTGGGACTCCTTGGCCTCATCCTTCAGCCGCTTGCTGGGGGCCGAGCTGGGGTTGACCACGGCGACGATCCGGCTGGCCACGACCATGTTCCCGAACCCGACGTTCAAGAGTTCAGCCGCCACAGCCCCCCCTTCTTCCCCTGCGCGCAGGATTATTCGACGTTCTGGACCTGTTCTCGGAGCCGTTCCAGGTCCGCCTTCACCTCGACCACCGCCTGAGAGACCTGGGCATCCGAGGCCTTTGACCCGACGGTGTTCACCTCCCGGACCATCTCCTGCAGAAGGAAGTCGAGTCGACGTCCGTGGGGCCCCGACGCGGACAGCATCCCCCGGAACTGATCGATGTGGCTCTTCAGCCGTGTGATCTCCTCGGCGATGTCAGCCCGCTCCGCAAGGAGGACCACCTCCTGTTCCAGGCGCCCGGCGTCGACCGGAACTCCTCCGAGGAGGGACCGAACCTGTTCGGTGAGCCGCCGCCGAAATCCCTCGATGACCTCGGGCGCTCGGGCCTCCATCGCGGCCAGGTGCACCTCGATCCGATCGAGGTGACGGAGCAGGGCCCCACCGAGCGCCTCCCCTTCCTTGATCCGCATCCCTTCGAGGCCTTCGAGGGCAAGCAAGAGGGCCTTCTGGACGGCACCCTCTGCCTCGGCGAGGTCCACGGCCGGTGCCTCGAGGGCGATGAGCTCGCGAAAGCCCATCAGGGTCTCGAGGGTTACCTCCCCCCCCAG
>JBHIAD010000164.1:0-3263 GCA_046758405.1 Methylomirabilales bacterium (SeqCode) | reverse complement strand
CGGAGAAGGTCCTGCGGGCCATCGCCGAGAACAAGCGCTATCGAAGCCAGAAGGGAGTCGTGCTGAGTCTGCTCCACAACCCGAAGACCCCCGTGGGCGTCTCCCTCGGCCTGGGGATCACGGGATTGAGCATTCGCGAGTTGGACGGGTTGGCCAAGAGCCGGAATATCCCGGCCGCCCTCTCCCGAGCGGCGAAGCAGATTTTGGACCGACGCCGGAAATGACCCAGCAGCGGGACGGGACACTGAGATGCCGGGGATCTTCATTACCTTTGAGGGCGGCGAAGGGGTGGGCAAGAGTACGCTGATCGCCCGCCTCGCCCGCCGACTCTCGCAGGCCGGCACCCTGGTCTGCAAGACCCGGGACCCGGGGGGAACCCCGCTCGGCGAGGCGCTCCGACGGATTCTGCTCGAGACGTCGATGAGTCCGCAGAGCGAGCTTCACCTGTACCTTGCCTGTCGGGCCGAGCTGACCGCCCGGGTGATCCGGCCGGCCCTCACGGAGGGGGCGGTGGTCCTGTGCGATCGGTACGCCGACGCCACAGTTGCCTACCAGGGATATGGCCGGCAGCTCGATCTGGAGGAGATCCATCGGTTGAACCGGACCGTGACCGGGGGGCTCTGCCCCGACCTCACCATCCTCATCAACCTGGAACCAACCGAGGGGCTCCGGCGGCTCCACTCCGACCGGGGCGGAGGGCCTTCCGGTAGGGCCCTTGACCGACTCGAGTCCGAGTCCCCCGAATTCCACGCACGCGTGCGGGAGGGGTACATGGCTCTCGCTCGTCAGTTCCCCGAGCGGATTACGCTCCTGGATGGATCCTTGGAAGCGGAGGAGGTCGAGAAGCTTGCCTGGCGACGGGTCGAGGACCTGCTGGCGGTCCGGGCGGGGGAAGGACGGTAGATGGGATTCGATCGGATCTTCGGGCAGGAACGAGCGATCAGCCTGCTCCAGCGGGCACTTGCGGTGGATCGCTTCCCTCCAGCGCTCCTCTTTACCGGCCCCCCCGGGGTCGGCAAGGCACTCGCCGCACGGATGCTGGCCCAAGCCCTCGAGTGCCGCGATCGGCCGGCCGAGGGTTGCGGCACCTGCCCCGCCTGTCGCCGCATCCACACCGGTACCCACCCTGACGTAACCCTCGTCGAGCCGGAGGGGACATCCATCAAGATCGACCAGATCCGGAGCCTGATCGCAGAGGCTGCCCTCAAGCCCTACGAAGGGTCCAGGCGAGTGTTTATCGTGGACCAGGCAGAAGCCCTCACGGTCGAAGCGCAGAGCGCCCTGTTGAAGACTCTGGAAGAGCCCCCACCCTCCTTGGTGCTGATTCTGGTCACCTGGCAGGCGGGGACCCTCTTGCCCACCGTGGTCTCGCGTTGCTACGAAGTCCGCTTCGCCCCCCTTCCCCCCGCGGTCATCGCAGAGGTTCTCGCGCGCGACCACGGATTCCCCGAACCGGAGGCCCGCGTGGCCGCCCTACTGGGCAACGGGAGTCTCTCGCGGTCCCTCACCCATGCCAGCGAGAGCTTCCGGGCTGCCCGCCAGCGCGCAGTGGACGCCTTCGCCCTGGTAACGGGCGGACAGACAGCGGAGCTCCTGGACTTAGCCAAGGAGGCGGGGGGGGAACGGGAACCGGCCCGCCTCTTCCTCGACGCGCTCTTCGCGCTGTGTCGCGATCTCGTGGTGGCGACGGTGAGCCACCGGCCGGAACTGTTGGTGGAACGTGCGGCTCAGGAACGGGTGAGGAAGACAGCGGCAGCCCATGGGCTCCACCGTCTCCTCATCATGGCGCGATGGGTCAGCGAGGCGCGCACGGGCCTCGAACGCAACCTGAACCCCCGGCTCCTGATCGAGGGAACCCTGTTGCGGTGCGCCCAGCTCGCAGGCGCCTCCAGATGAGCCGACCGCCCTTCTTCGTGACCACGCCGATCTACTACGTCAACGCCCTCCCGCACCTCGGGCACGCCTACACCACGATCCTGGCCGACACTCTCGCCCGCTTCAAGCGCTTCACGGGTTACGAGGTCTTCTTCCTCACCGGAACTGACGAGCACGGGGATAAGATCGCCCAGGCCGCCGCAGCTGCCGGGGAGCCCCCCAAGGCCTATGCCGACCGGGTCAGTGCCGCCTTCCGCGAGGCGTGGGCGCGGCTCAATCTCAGCCATGACGACTTCATCCGGACCACGGAGGACCGTCACGTCCGGGTGGTGCAGCAGGTCCTCATGGCGCTCTACACCCAGAGCCAGGCCCAGCCGAAAGGCCAAGAAGACCTGTACTTCGGCGAGTACGGGGGGCACTATTGCTACGGGTGCGAACGCTTCTACGCGGAAAGGGAGATGGTCGGCGGCCAATGTCCCGATCATCAGACCCCGCTCACCTTCATCAAAGAGCAGAACTATTTCTTCCGGATGAGCAAGTACCAGGACTGGCTCGTCCGCCACCTCGAGGAGCATCCGGATACCATCCGGCCCGAGCGGTACCGGAACGAGGTGCGACGCTTTCTCGACGAACCCCTCGAGGACCTCTGCATCTCCCGCCCGGTGAGCCGTCTCCAATGGGGGATCCCGCTGCCCTTTGATCCGCACTACGTTACCTACGTCTGGTTCGACGCCCTGATCAACTACGTCACGGCCCTCGGCTACCCGGACGACCCACGCTTCACGCGCTTCTGGCCGGCGGCGAACCACCTGATCGCCAAGGACATCTTGAAACCCCACGGGGTTTACTGGCCCACGATGCTCAAGGCGATGGGTCGTGAACCCTACCGCCACCTGAACGTCCACGGCTACTGGAAGATCGAAGAGGGGAAGATGTCGAAGAGCCGCGGCACCGTGGTCCGGCCCCTCGACCTCACGGCGAAGTACGGACAGGATGCCTTCCGCTACTTCCTCCTTCGGGAGATGGTCTTTGGCTTGGATGCCTCCTTCAGCGAGGAGGCCCTGGTGAGACGCCTGAACGCCGACTTGGCGAATGATCTCGGCAATCTCCTTAGCCGGACCATCGCCATGCTCGACAAGTACCTGGCCGGACAGATCCCTGACATCCCCGCTCCCGCCACTGACCTCGACTCGACCCTCTATCGCCTGGCCACCGAGACCTCAGGGATGATCGACCGGGCCATGGAGGCCCTCCAGTTCCACCGCGCCCTCGAGGCCATCTGGGAGCTCATCAACGCGCTGAACCGGTACATCGACAGCGCGAAGCCCTGGGAGCTTGCCAAGCGGGACCGGGAGGCGTTACCCAGAGTCCTTGGCCACGCCTGGGAA
>JBHIAD010000163.1:0-3313 GCA_046758405.1 Methylomirabilales bacterium (SeqCode) | reverse complement strand
CTCGAACCCGTCGGTGATGCTGGCGGCGGGGCTCCTGGCGAAGAAGGCCGTGGAGCGCGGCCTCAGCACGAAGCCCTGGGTGAAGACGAGCCTCGCCCCCGGGTCCAAGGTGGTGAGCGACTACTTGCGGGAAGCGGGGCTCGAGCGCTACCTCGAGGCACTCCGATTCCACCTCGTGGGTTACGGCTGTACGACCTGCATTGGAAACAGCGGTCCCCTGCCGCCCCCGATCTCCCGCGCCATTCGGGAGGGGGGACTGGCGGCGGTCGCCGTCCTCTCCGGCAATCGCAACTTCGAGGGCCGGGTCCACTCGGAGGTGCGGGCGAACTATCTTGCCTCACCGCCGCTCGTCGTCGCCTACGCCCTGGCGGGCCGCGTGGACATCGACCTCGTTGAGGAGCCCCTCGGCCGCGGTCGGGACGGCAAGCCGGTCTATCTGAAGGACATCTGGCCCACCCAGCAGGAGGTCGCCGACGCGGTCCGGCGCGCGATCCGGTCCGAAATGTTCCTGGCGAACTATGGCGATGTGTTTACCGGCGACCAGCGCTGGCGGGGGCTGCCGGTCCCGGAGGGGGATACCTACGCCTGGGACGCACAGTCGACCTACATGAAGCACCCGCCCTATTTCGTGGACATGCCGGTCACGCCGCCGCCGGTCCAGGACATCGCCGGGGCGAGGGTCCTCGCCCTCTTCGGCGACAGCATCACCACCGACCACATCTCGCCGGCGGGGGCGATCGCGCCCGACAGCCCGGCCGGGCGCTATCTCCAGGAGCGTGGGGTGACCCCGCAGGATTTCAATTCCTACGGGGCGCGCCGCGGCAATCACGAGGTGATGATGCGCGGCACCTTCGCCAACGTGCGGCTCCGGAACCAGCTTGCGCCCGGGACCGAGGGGGGTGTCACGCTCCACCTGCCGGATGGTGCGCAGATGTCCGTGTTCGACGCGGCGATGCGCTACCGGGAGGAAGGGGTCCCCCTGGTCATCCTGGCGGGGAAGGAGTACGGCTCTGGCTCGTCCCGGGACTGGGCGGCCAAGGGTCCGCGGCTCTTAGGGGTGCGGGCGGTCATCGCCGAGAGCTACGAGCGCATCCACCGCAGCAACCTGGTGGGCATGGGGGTCGTGCCGCTTCAGTTCAAGGCGGGGGAGTCAGTGAAAAGCTTGGGGTTGAGTGGACACGAGCTTTTCGATATCGTCGGGCTTGCCGAGCGGATCGCAAGCAGCTTCCGGGAAGGCCGAGACATCATCGTGCTGGCGCGACGGCAGGACGGCAGCCAGACCGCCTTTCCCGTCACGGTCCGGATCGACACCCCGCAGGAGGTGCTCTATTACCGCCACGGTGGGATCCTGCACTGCGTTCTGCGCAAGCTCCTTGCCGGCGCGGCCTAGCCGGGTTGTGGCGATCCCGTCCGCCAATCGAGCGGGTTTCGTGGGCCGATTCGTTGGCGGGGAAGCTGGTGATGATTGCGGGAGTCTCTCCGAACGGGGAAATCATCTGGATCGATGATATGCTCAATGCAGAGCGGCACCGCCGACAACAGCGACGAGTCGCCGTGGCGTCGGGAATCGAAGTAAACTAACAGTGAGAGAGTGACCGATGGCGAAATCCGAGTCGCCGGTCCTGTACAGCAAGGATGATCAAATCGCCAGGATCCGGTTCAACCGCCCCCAGCGATTGAACGCCGTCTCCCAGGCGATGTATGGCGCGCTGGAGGCCTGTTTTGCCGGGGCGGGTGCGGACCCGGAGGTCCGGGCCATCGTATTGACTGGTGAGGGCCGCGCCTTCTCAGTCGGCGCGGACCTGAAGGCCCACGGGGAGGGCGAGCGGACCGCTGCCGAGAAGCGTGCCTACGTCTGGACCGGGCAGCGAGCCTGCGCCGTGATCCGGGACTGTCCCAAGCCGGTGATTGCAGCCGTGAATGGCTATGCCCTGGGGGCCGGTGCGGAGATGGCGCTTAGCTGCGACTTCGTCATCATGGCCGAGGAGGCCGAGATGGGGTTCCCCGAGGTCGGCATCGGCACCTTCGTCGGGGGTGGACTGACCTCGATCCTCCCACGACTCGTTGGACTCAACAGGGCCAAGGAATTGATCCTGCTCGGCGAGCGATTCGCCGGCCGACAGGCTGCCGATATGGGCCTGATCCTGAAGGCCGTTCCCCTCGAGAGATTGGAGGAGGAGGTAGGAGCCTTTGCGGCGAGACTGGTGAGCAAGGCACCCATCTCGGTGCGCTTGGCGAAAGAGCAACTGAACCGTAACCCCCTCCTCGATCTGAAGACCGCCATGGTCTGCGAGGCCGAGGCCCTGCTGGCCTGCATGGCGAGCGAGGACTGGGCCGAGGGACTGAGGGCCTTTGCCGAGAGACGCGCCCCTCGCTTTCGCGGGACCTGACCCACGGCGGCCGACCTGGACCCGCTCCTGTGCCCCCCGCTTGGTCGCGATCGTCCGGATCCTGCTCCACCCGGCGGCCGGGGACAGATAGACGATCAGGATGTGAGGCCGGAGATCGCGATGCGTGAGATCATCGATGTCGGCTGGGTCCAGTTGCTCCTTGCCCTGTTGATGGTCGGAGTCATCGTCTGGATCTCGGTCCGGCAGCACCTCGCTCTCCAGCGGGACCTGATCATCGCCACTTTCCGCGCCACCCTGCAGCTCATCCTGGTCGGGTACTATCTAGACTTCATCTTCGGCCTCAGGCGCTGGCAGTGGGTGATGCTGACTCTTGCGATCATGCTGGGCATCGCCACCTGGACGGCGGCAGGTCGCCTGCGGAGGCGGCTCCCAGCCCTCTCCATGATGGCGGCGGGCTCCCTGGCCCTCGGGAGTGCAATCACCCTCGCCTTCTCCACGCAGGTCGTTCTTCGCGTGAGCCCATGGTATGACCCCCAGTACCTGATCCCGATGGGAGGGATGATCTTGGGCAATGCCATGAATGGGGCGGCCCTTGCGGGTGAGCGGCTGCAGGGGGACCTCCGGGCACGCCTGGATGAGGTGGAGACGCGGCTCACCCTCGGGTTTTCGGGGCCGGAGGCGCTCCTGCCCCTGACCCAGAGCGCCCTCCGGGCTGCGATGATCCCGACGATCAACTCGATGATGGTGGTAGGGGTCGTTCAGTTCCCCGGGATGATGACCGGCCAGATCCTCGCGGGGACCTCCCCCCTGATTGCCGTCAAGTATCAGCTCATCATCCTTATCATGATTGCGGCCGCGGTCGCCGTGAGCGCTCTCTGCTTCCTCCGTCTCCTTCTCCGGCGGTATCTCACGCCGGCACACCAGCTGCGCCGCCATCTGATCGGGTGAAGCGAAGTAACTCC
>JBHIAD010000162.1:0-3416 GCA_046758405.1 Methylomirabilales bacterium (SeqCode) | reverse complement strand
CGACCCGAGCCACACGGTCGGACTCACTGGGACGGAAACGATCTACCTGGAGGGGCGCACCACGGAGGGCGAGTCGGAGCCCTTTACCATCACGATTGTTGTCCCCTTGCAATAAGGTGCAGGCCGGGACCCCACGGTCCTTGGCCCCGGGCAGCGTAACACAGACAGCTCTGCGCAGAGTGAGGCGACGTTCCTCGAAAGGCTCCAGGAATGGGTGCGGGCCGGAGAGGGGGGCACACCTTTACGGTGTTCGCCAGTACCGGCGACTCTCAGGAGAACAGCGGGAAGGCATCATGAGGATGGGCCACCGCCGCAGCGTGCGATAGGTGCTCCGAACTACTCCTTGCCAGACGAGGAAGGGCTACCTGCTCAAGCTGACTTCATGGGGGCCACCGGAGAGGGCAAAGTGTGCCCGGCGGTTCCACTGCCAAAACCGTTCCCCCTCGCCCTTCACGAAGGGGCGCTCTTCCCCATAACTGATCACAATGATTCGGTCCCTGGGAACTCCCCCACCCACCAAGTAATCACGGACCGCGCTGGCTCGGCGCTCACCAAGGCCCAGGTTGTACTCGTTCGTCCCCCGCTCATCACAATGTCCCTCGATCGTCACCTTGGCCCGGGGGTTCTCCAAAAGCCACGCGACGTTCTTGCTGAGAACCTCTTTCGCTGCGGGCTTAATCAAAGCCTGGTCAAAGTCGAAGAAGATATCCTGAATGGGATCGGTTGGCGCCTGCACCGGATCCGTACCCAGCTCGGCGACCCCGCTGGTGATATGCCCAGTCCCCGGGGGGGGCGTGTACTCGCGTCCTCCCCCTACGGCCCCGCTCCCGGGGCCGCCCTCAGGGGTGGGAACACGCGCGATCTCAACGTGCTCTGCCCCAGACCCCCCGGCCTGGTTCCAACCGCCCGCGGCACAGGCAGATACCAGAAACAACCCCATCAGGAGCACGATTCCTTCTCGCCACCATCCGCTGCGTACCCTCATTGTCCCCTCCCAGATATGCCGACCTTGCCAACGACGGCTTGTGCCGGCACGAGTCATAGCAATTTCGATGCCAGATTGGCCGGAGGGCACAAATCAGCCAACGACCGTAATCATAAGGGATTGCTTGATGGCGGGCTGAACCGCTGTCGGGGCCGTCACCCTTCCCACAGGGTGATTCTCCCGATGGGCGATTGGGATCCGCGTCATGGAACCCAGGCGCTTCAGGCCGGTCCTGAGTCCCCTTATCCCATGAAAGGGTTGAGGAGCCCGAACCATGCGGTCCGCCACGTCCCGAAGAGATCGGGTTCCTCGATGGGCTGGACCAGGAAGGTCGATGGGCCAAAGAGGCGACCCCCTTCGGCGCGCGCCTCCTCGGCGGTTTGGAAAATGCCGATGAGATAGGGCCCCTTGATCAGGGCGACCTTGCCGTGATGTTCACGGAGCAGCTCTTGCTCGATCGTTCGATAGAAGCTGATCTCTCTTTCAAAGGGTACCACGTGCCCTCCTGGTCCGACCCGCTCCTCGCTGTTCATCCTCCTCATTCGGCGGTGGTTGCCGAATTCATGTCATTCTACACCAGCCACTCGCGCTGTTACAAACAATGGAAAAGGGTACCCCATCCGCGGGGCACTCCGCCGCCGATGCCGGTTGCGATCGGAGGACCGCCCCCACAGCCTCGGACGACCTAAGGCGTGTTGTCCCTTCCCCGAATCACGCCCTCCATCCGCTTCAGCGCATCAGCGGTCTCCTGCCGCACGGCCTCGACCCGATCGCGAAGTGCCAGGTCGACCCCGGTCCGCTGATAGGCCAACAAGGCAACGATCAGCGCGACGACACTGATTACAAGAGCCAGGAGGGCTATGGCGCCTCCGCTTCGCCTCCCTGCCATTTCGCCTCCTTCCGCAGCGGGTCCACTCCCTCAGCCCACTCCTTCTGTGCAGGGACCGTAACCACCCGTGTCCCCGCAAGGAGATCGTGGACACCGCACCGCGTTGGGTGAAGAGGGATCAGGAGGAATCCGAGCCCGAAGGGCACAAGGGCCACAAGGTATCCGGTCCACCGTGCGAGGGCTTGCCCGTAGCCGATTGGCCCTCCGTCGGTGCCGACCACTTGGATGCGCGCGAAGATCTTCCCCGGCGTCTGCCCACCGTGCACCCAGGAGAGGACGGAGTAGGCGAGGCTCACGGCAAGGCCCGCCCCGAACGCGCCGATCGATCCGACAAAGAGGACCGTGTCTCCCATTCCCTGCGCCATCACCTGACCCCCGATGGCGGCGAGGGCGGCCAGGATCATGGCGAGGAGACTGAGGACTCCGATGAGCACCCCGTCCACCGTCGCAGCAACAAGCCGCCGCCAGAGTCCCGCTGGCACGCCCCGCGCGGCGCCCCCGGACTCTCCACGCTCGATTTCGCGGGCACTGGGATCGTCGCCGAGATCGGCCGGGACCCTGGGTTCGGCCGGCAGGGTGAACCGGCCCTGATCGAGGGGCTCCGCCGCCGTTGCCGGACGGGCAAAACCCGTCGTGACTCTCGATGCCACAGTTGAGCCCGCATCGGGAGACGTGGCCGCCACCTCCTCCGAGGTGGAGCGGGGTGCCTGGCCGCTCCGGGCCGCTCCCAGGGCCGGACGGAGGGGGGCCCTGCAACCCTTGCAGATGACAAGATGATCAAAGGTCACAAAACCGCAATGGGGGCAACGCATTCCGTCTCACCCCTACCATACGACTACGTACGGCACCGGTCAATGGCGAAGCCGCGGCTCAGCGCCGTCAAGTGGCCTTCAGACCGCCCCGGCAGACCTTCCAGACCTCCCACATCCCTCTTGACGGCCGATGGCACCCTGTTACAATCCAATCGCACATGATCGACGAGGGTGAGGGCCGTGCCAATCTATGAGTACCGCTGTAAGGACTGTGGTCGTCGGGTGAGTCTCCTCATCCTGAATCCCCGGAACTCGCCTCCGCCCCGCTGCCCTCACTGCAGCGGGGAGCGGCTGGAGCGGCTCCTCTCCCGCTTCGCCCGGCTCCGAAGCGAAGACGAGCGGCTGGAGCGGCTCACCGACCCCAGCAGCCTTGGTGGGATTGACGAGAACGACCCAGCCAGTGTCGCCCGCTACGTGAAGCGGATGGGACAGGAACTCGGTGAGGATATGGGGGAGGACCTGGATGCCGCAATGGAGGAGGCCATGGGCAGCAGGGAGGATGCGGGCGAAGACAAGGGGGACACCGGACTCTGAGGTCGCCACTTCTCCCCGAGCCCAGACCGTTCTCTTTCCCCACAATCAGGCCCGTCGTATGGGACCTTTTGGCATCGGACCCCTCCATCCCTACCGGCCCTTGGCGGCAACCTCCAAGCGCGTGATGGCCCTGGCCAGAGCCGCTTGCGCCCGCAGGATGTCAATCGACTCCTGCCCCCACTTGTGGAGCCGCTCG
>JBHIAD010000161.1:0-3455 GCA_046758405.1 Methylomirabilales bacterium (SeqCode) | reverse complement strand
GAGCACTCTCGGAGCGACACCGGGCACCCCCAGGGTGGCGAGGCGGGCGCAGTGTCTCCCGCGGGCCCGTCGTCGTCGCCACTGTCTCCACCGAGCCCCGAGGGCTCGGTCCCCGCGCGCCACTTCCCAGTCGGCCTCGGCCGCCCGCTGCATCAGGAAGATCAAGCTGCAGCCCCGATTGCAGAAGGGGCGGCCGGCCACCCGCACTGCGCAGCTCGCACAGACCCCCGCCCGGCATCGGAAGCAGGTTGCGGCGGCCTTCCGCTCAGGATGCGCCTGGCAATTCCTAGCAGTCATTGTCGGGGAGGGGACTCCCCTCCAGTATCTCGGTCGGGCCGATGGAGGCAAAGACGAGTCCGGAGAGGATCTTGGGGTAGAAGAAGGTCGATTTCGGCGGCATCCGTTCCCCTGCCTGGGCAACCGCCATGACATTCTCGACCGGGGTCGGGTTCAGGAAGATTGCGGCGGCAGCCTCCCCCGCCTGCACCCGGGCCACCGCGTGACCGGGATCCTGCGTAAACGCCACACTCCGTTCATCCACAATCCCGATCAGGTGTTCCAGGACAAGTCGGTGCAGGATCACGACGTCAAGCCGGCAGAAGGCCTCGGAGTGGTCTGGACCGAGCAGGCCCCTGACCGTCGTCGGATCTTTCAGCGTCAGCAGATAGCAGACGTCCCCCCCCGCATAGAGCCCAAAGACGTGACCCTGTCTTCCCCGGTCCTCGACCTCCCCGAGGAGCTTGACGACATCCCGGGTCGGATCCAGCGGCCGGTCCTCCACGGTGAAATGGGGGACCAGCTTGTCCAGGAGCTCCCGCATCGATAGCCTCCCCGGCGGCAGGAGTCGATGAGTGGGCAGAATCGTCAGGCCTTCGTCACTCGTCCCGACGAGGGTCATCATCACGTAATCGGAGGCAGGGGCACCACGCCCCGGGCGCGGTCTCGAGGAGCGGACCTCACTCCGATAGGCGAGGGCCGTCTCATACCGGTGGTGTCCATCGGCGATGAAGAGGGGCCGATCGGTGAGGGCAGTGGTTAACGCCCGCAAACGATCCGATTCGTCAAGATGCCACAGACGGTGCCTGATTCCTCTCTCATCGGCAAAATCGAACAGTGCGGGTGTCGCCGGTGGGATGAGCAGGCGCTGAACCGCGCCCTCGTCCGGATAGAAGGCAAAGAGCTGCTCCAGATCGACCGGCAGTGTTTGCATCAGCCGCAGACGGTCCGCCTTCGGGCCTGCAAAGGTGCGCTCGTGGGGAAAGATCACCCGCGATGCATACTCCTCGAGTCGCACCATCCCAATGAGCCCCGTCCTGCGGCGTTGGGTACCCCGCTGCCAGGCATAGTCCTGCTGGTACAGGTAAAAGGCGGGGTGCTCGTCGCGAACGAGGATCCCCTCCCGGACCCAGGTGTGGAAATAGCGGCGAGCCCGGAGGTACCGGTTCTCCGTCTCCCCATCCCCGGGACGGTCCTCGCCCAGGATCAATCGCACGACGTTGTACGGTGATCGGCGATGGTAGTCTGCACGCTCCCCCTCTCCAATCACGTCATAAGGAGGGGAAACGACCTTCACCATCTCCCCGACGCGTGCGGGATCGTAATGAATCCCCCGGAAGGGCAGAACGATTGCCATTGCCTCTCCTCAATCACGGGCGTTTCGCCGTCTCGCCAACCCTTACAGCGGGTGACTTGCCGGTGTCAAGGGGATTCCCCTCGTCCCTCCCCACCGCCGCGGGGGGGGATCCCCCAAGTTCGATCTGCCGGAGCAGGGACTCGACGGTCTCCCGATCGGGGGCCTCGGGTTGAAGGACCAGATACTGTCTCAGGTGCTCGGCGGCCCGAGCTGGGTCCTGGACCACATAAAATTGACCAAGAAAGAAATGGGCGGCACCGCTTTTCGGATTGATGGCGAGTTCGGTTTCCAAACTCGAGGCCGCGGTCTCGTACCTCCCTGCCTGAAATTGCAAGCGCCCCATCTCCTCCCAAATCCCCGGCGTACTCGGAAATGCCACCGCCGCTTCCTCTAGGACCGCGAGAGCTTCCTCGGTCTTCTGTTGCCCCATCAAGATGGTCACCAGGGCATGGTAATCATTAATCCGGATACGTGACACTCCGAAGGGATACAGGACGAGCCCAAAGGTGATTACCACGCCCCCTGCAATAGCCAGCGGACGAAACTTGTGACGGCGCCAGAGATCCCAACCTACGCTGAGGGCAGCGGCCGAGAGGACAGCAAGGGCCGGGATCAACGGCAACCGGAACCGTGCAATCACAAAGAATAGGATAACGGAAAGGTAATAGCCGCCGATGAAGAGACCCGACGGCATCAGGCCCTTCCACCGGTCGGAGGTCACGTAGACGCCTACCACTGCGAGCGGAACGAGGACAAAAAATCCAAGTGGAATCCAGGCCAGGATCGGGCTGAATTTTTGAGCCAGGTAGACATTCACTCCCACATTTTGCGCCGGTTCGAACCCCCACCAAAACAGCGCGGCCTTTGTCCCAAGATGCTTCCAGAAGGCAAGCGAGGTCAGAGGCATCAAAGGCTCCTGCGGATAGAGAAAGCCTAGGGCCACCGAGTCATAACTATTCCCGATCCGGAAGGTTTCCGGACCAGAGGCCGAAATCAGCACGAACTGACCACCGACAAGCAAGTTGCGGAGCGTCACCGGCAAGATGCATACCCCGAGTGCGCCGCCGTATGCGCTCAGAGCTTTGAAAGAACACCTACCAACCTGCCGATTGTTGAGCCACGCCGGTAGCCATGCGACCGCAGCGACCAGAAGAAAATTCGGCCGGGCGAGACAGGCAAGCCCCAGGGCGGCACCGGCCAAGGCCCATCGCCGTGGGTCCGTCCCCTCCGCGGCTCGGACCAGGCAGAACAGCGCTAGGGTCCCGACTGCCACTTCAAGGGTGGTGCCCAGGAAGATCGATTCAAAAAAGAGCAGCGGTGGGTATAGCGCGACGAGAAGGCCGGCGATTATCCCGACTCGGGATCCGCCAAGCCGCGTCCCGACGCGCCAAGTGAGCAACACGGTGGCGACCCCAAGGAGGATCTGGACAAGGACAAGTCCGAGCCAATGCTCTCCAAAAATGGCGAAATGAACCCCCAAGAGATAGGGGTACAGGGGAGCCTGCCAGTAGGCCCCGTCCCCCATGCCGAGCCAATTTCCGTCAGCGAGCCGGAGCCCCCAGTCGATGAAGCCGCGCATATCCATGCCTGGAAGGAAGTTCACTTCGAAATAGGGGCTCCCCCCCAGCTCGGAGGCGGCCGCAAGACGAAAGATCAGCGCCACCAGGACGAGGATGAGCCCGTGCCGAACAGCGGGGTTCCCCGCGGACCATCTTGCCATCACCGCTCCCGTCGAGCGATAGCCAGGGTCTCCCCGAGCCACGCGGGCATGGGGACCATCCACGTGGCGAGGCCGAACCTCTCGAGGATCCGTGATCCGGTC
>JBHIAD010000160.1:0-3489 GCA_046758405.1 Methylomirabilales bacterium (SeqCode) | reverse complement strand
GGCCCGGACCAAGCGCCGGGAAGCCATGTTCCCTACGAAGGCGATGAAGTTCCCGGTGGAGGGATAGAAGGAACTGAGGGGAAAGGGGTAGCGCTGGCTCCCCTTCTCGTCGGCGTAGTAGCCGATGGTCTCCAGGCTCAGCATGGCCGCGACCCGTTCACCGCCTTCGCCGCAGCGCCTCGCGTAGCGGAGGCTCCCCATCGCCGGGGTGCGGAACCACGGGGGTTCTTCATTCACAAACCCTAGGAAGCGAAGGGTTCGTGAGGTCCGTTTCCCGGCAAAGGCCCGGGCCAGGGCCAAGACCGCCGCAACACCGGTGGCATTGTCGTTGGCCCCTGGGCTCCCCACCACGGAGTCATAGTGGCCGCCAACGATGACGACCTCTCCCGCCCGGTCCGTCCCGGCAATCTCCGCCTCGATGTTGTGACAGATCCGCCCTCCCACCTCGTAGCCCTGCCGGCGGACCACGTATCCAGCGGCCCGCAAGGTAGCTTCGAGGAAGCCCGCGGCGGCGGCAAGCGCATCGTACCGGAAGAGGTTCCGCTCTCCGATCTCCCCGGCTAGCGTTGCGACATCACAGTAGAGCGCATCACGGAGGATAGCCTCGTCCTGCGTCATGACCGGCACCGAGCCCCGGTAACTTTTCCCCGGCATGCGGATCACGGCAGGAACCTCCGGCGCTGCAGATACCGAGAGTCCATCGGGGAGGGTAATCGGCTATGATCGCGCCAGGGTCACGAGGCGCGGGCTTGCACCCTTCAGACGGCCGCCGGTTCCGAGAGGCCTGCTCGGAGGAGCAGGTAATCGACCAGCCGGGGGAATGGGTCAAACCCGACAACGCGCGGCGCATCGGCGACGAAGTTGGAGAGGGCGTTGACGTCGTAATAATAGACCTGCCCGTCGCGGGCGTTGACCAGATACTCTACTCCGCCGACTTCGATCTGCGCCGCCGCGGTGATGCGCTTCACATCCTCGATGACGCGAGGTGGGGGGGTGCACCCTTCGACCGGAACCCCCCGGCCGGAGACGCCGTCGGCCAGGCCCCCGCGGCCGGGTCGTCCCTCAGGCTCCGGCAGCCGGCAGTAATCAGCCGGGCAGAGGTTGAACTCCTCCGGGGTCAAGAAGAGACGGATGGCGTACAGGTAGGTACCGTTCAGGACCTCCACCCGCACGATGCTGTTTCCCTCAGCGGGCAGATACTCCTGGACGAGCGCTGTGTGGTCGATGCCCAGATCAATCCCTCCGGCCTCCACGGCCATGCGGAGCTCCCCCAGCGTGTTCACCCGCACGATCTTCGCCCCGCTCCCCCCGATGTTGGGCTTGACCAGGACCGGAAAGGTCAGTCCCTCGGCGGCTGCGGGCGCCTCGGAGGGATGATTGATGACCCGGGCGCGCGGGGAGCGGAGCCCGAGTCGTGCAAAGAGGCTCAGTTGTCTCGCCTTGGAGAACTCGTAGACGTACGCGTCATACCCGTTCAAGACATTGGCACCGATTTCCTTCAGATAGGCCAGGTACTGGAGCGTGTAAAAGACGGCCTGGGCGTGACCGCGGGTGTACGCGGATGGACTCATGCGGTTGACCACCAGCGCGTAGGGGCAGTGCCGCTCGGCCGGATCGAACCGGTGCCGGGAAGCCAGGAGCCGATCGTATCCCACCCCACGGCGGTCGAGCTCGGCGAAGAGAGGCCCGAACCACTCCGGATGTTCGTAGAAGATGGCCAGGCGTCGGTCCTGAGAACGGACATGCTGGCGGGTCACGCGCGTCCTCCTCTTTCTCCCTCTCAGGCTACTTTAGCGGAGGCATCGCGTCAAGCGAGGGGAAGGGCGGCCGAGGCGCCCTGTCGTTACCACATGGCAAGCCCAAATACCCACCTCCGATCCCCTGTAACATCATACAGATGGCACTAAATATGCATATATGTTGTTCGATTGTATTGTGAGGAACCCATAAGGTCCTGGTTGGGTTCCTCAAAGGAGCAGAAATGCCGAAGAAACGACTGCTGGTTTTGACGGCAAGTGTCATGTTTCTGCTCGTGGGGATCAGCCCTGCGGAGGTTCCGTACACCTGGCACCATGTGGTCGACCGCGGGATGCCCAACTTTAATGATCCTGCCGTGTCCCACAAGGCCTTCATGGTGACTTCCCCCGTGACGCTGTCATTCCCGTCCGGGGTGGAGGCGGTGTTCGTGTTCGTGTATCACGAGGATCAGACGTACGGGGTATACCATGACCAGCTCACCGGAGACGTGGTCGGGATCCTCCGGGCAGACATGGATCCCTATTCACCCCAGGGGCTGCGGTTTTACGATTTTTACGTGGATACCGGACTGCTCACCGGACACCTGCTCACCGGGGAGTTCCTGCACCTGCAGGGGAAGAATCGTATCTTCATGGCGGTGTGCCGGATCGCCGATCTGTCGAAGGAGGCAAGGGCGCACTCCCGCTGTCCAATAAGCGCCTGACCGGCCTCTCGCAAGACCGCTCCTCCCCCTCAGAGCAGAGACCTTCGCAGGACGCACCCTTACCAGGAACGTATCGCCGTTCCCCTGAGACCCAGGGGGTTCGCAGCCCCTCACCCGAATGCCTTTGCGCGGTTGGCCACCTGGCTACACACCACATTGGCCAAGGCAGGATGGGCCGTGTCCCGATTTCTCCCCCCATCGCCCGGCCCACAATTGGAGGATTGCAAGACCTCACCCCAGACCACTGGCATCCCGCTTGCATCCCAACGGATGAGCCATGAGAGAGACGATGTCCACTCGCCCCATCCCCGTCCATGACGCTGCTACCCCTTCGGGCAAGCCCAGGCCGGGCGCCCGGGTCCAGCCGCAATGAGTCCGGGGAGAGCAGCGGGCTCCCGGCCGCCGAACCAGGGCGCCGGTGAACGGCGGCGGCATCTCCGCTTCGTCTATGACGCGCCCGTGGTGATCTGCCGGCCGCTCGGGCCGGCCAGCACGGGCCGGCTCCACAACGTCAGCGAGGGGGGTCTGATGGTGGAGCTCCCCGAGCGGTTCCCCTTGGGAACGGCCCTGGACCTGCAGGTGATGTTGGGCGACCGGACTGTCCTCGCGGAGGCCCAGGTCATCTGGTCCCAGCCGGTGCCTGAGGGGTCGGATTCCCCCCACCGGCACGGGCTGGAGTTCACCCGGCTGGCGCCGCAGGATGAGTTGAGCCTGAAGCTCTTCCTGGCCCAGACCTTCGGCGGGTGAGCGAACGGGGCGCCGTCGTGAAGGGGTACAGTTGTCATTGTCGCTTCCGCCTTGCGCCGCGATCCTATTTCTCCCCCCATCGCCCAGTCCACCATTGTCGGATGGGAAGACCCGACCCCCTTACATGCCTTAAAAGCAGGAGGCGTTTCGACCGATGCTGAAGGGGACCACCGGTCAGCGCCGCGGGGTCATGGCCGCTGCCTAACGACAGAGAGGTCCTGAAAACCTGATTGCGCGGCCGGTGTCCCATCTTCTCGTGTGCCCGTGAGCACGCATAGGTG
>JBHIAD010000159.1:0-3512 GCA_046758405.1 Methylomirabilales bacterium (SeqCode) | reverse complement strand
GACTTGGGGCGACACGTTATCTGCAAAATCCTCATTTGTCAACGGATAACCGTAAGATTTCCAGGATCGCCTCAGTCCGGCGCAGGAAGCCCTTGTCCAGGCTGAGGACCGCCACGGCCAGCCCCTGGTCCAGGCGGACCAGGCCGTAGTCGGCCACGTAGTTCCTCGGGTTAAAGCCGGTCTCCCACTGCTTCTTGATCCTCGAGCCGTTCCAGGCGAGGTGCAGGACCTGCCCCCCCTCCACGGTCTGGAGGGACTCGAAGTACCGCCCGACCCCGCCCTTGATGCGGTTGAGCCCCACCAGAATGCCCGGCCGACCTTCTGGGCCGAGGGGTGTCACCACCAGGCGCCGCTCGATATATTTGCGCTCCAGCCCCCGCTCCGGCTTGGGGTCCTTGGACAGCTCCTCCGACTGGTCCTGAATGGGCTGCTCGAAGCTCAGGTGATTGAAGAGCCCGAAGGACTCCCCGGTCCGCGCGATCCCCTTCCCCTTCCGGTCCTCCACCAAGAGGGTGCCATCCTCTCCCAGTCGCACGATCTCTTCCCGACCATCGCCGTTCAGATCCACCAAGGTCAACCCGTGAATGTTCACCCCCTTGGGCAGGCGGAAGTCCGAGTCCCCGACGTACCGCTTGCCCTTCCACCGATACCGACGCACCGGGCCATAATAAAGCTCCTTCGCCCCCATCCGCTGGGCCAAGAGAAGCCCATCGGGGTACGCCGGGGTCTTCAGGACCCGGAGGTAAAAGGGGACGTTCTCCCAGATGGGGACGTAGCGGTCATCCTGTCGCTCGAGGACGAAGGACCGGAGCCGGTTGAAGAGTCCAACGCCGGTGAGGCGAGAGTGGAGGTTGGTGACGAAGATCTCGGCTTTCCCATTGCCGTTCACATCCGCCACATCCACGGTGAGGTACTCGGCGAGGGACGCGCCCGCGATCCGGTCCTTCAGGGCGAAGGCGACCCCCTGCCGTGCGAAGATCAGGACTTCGTTCTGGGTGATGGCCACCAGCTCCTCCCGGCCGTCGCCGTCCACATCCCCGAAGTCCATGGCGATCGTGCCGGCCGGCAGCGACTGGACTGCATAGGTGTGGCCGGCAGCGCCGGACCCCGCAGCGAATTCCGGATTCATGGTGATGGTGGAACTCATCGAGGTCTTCCCGGGCGGCCCGATCCAGGCGGGGGTCGGCTGCCCACCCCGAATCGGCTGGGGAGTCCCCTGCGTCGGCGCCGCCGCGATGGAGGACTGCGGGGAGGCCTTCGAGGCCGTGGCGGTCGCGGTCCCTGGGACCTCCACGCTGGCGACCAGGAGCGACTGGCCCGAGAGGGTGGAGACGACCTCGACATCGAGGAGGGTGTGATCCTGCTGGGGGCTGATCCGGGGCAGGGCGAGGACACTCAGGCGGAGGTCGCGCCGGAGGATCGCGAGGGCCTGGGGGTCGGTGAGCGAGAGCTGATCCGCATCGGCCAGGCCCGCCTTGGCGAGGGTCGAGCGCATCTGGCGGTCGTCCGCCACCTCGAAGCGCCCGGTCCGGGCCAGGGCCACCTCGAGGTCGCGCGTCGCGGCCCGCTTCGCCACGTCACCCGCCACCGAGGAGCTCGCCTGGGCGCAGCCGAGGAGGATCCGGGCCTTGGTGACCCGGACGCCGTCCCCGCTTTGCAGTTGCTGGTTCTCGGCGACCTTGAGGAGGGAGGCGATGGAGAACTTGTCCTGGACCTCGCTCACCCGGAGGGTGCCCACCGCGACATGCAGCCGTCCCAGGACCTCGCCGGTGACGGGATGCTTGAACTCCTCCCCAGGCCGAAAGGCCTCGAGCTCCAGGCCGACGTAGGCCCCCTGGGCAGCCGTGAGGTCAATGAGGACCCGACCATCGGGGAGGATTGACAGAACCTGACCTTGGATTTCCGGGAAGGCAGCGACGAGCTTCTCGGCAACCTGGCTGGCGGCCGCTGAATACGCGGGCTGGGCAGAGGCAGGGAGGAGACACCCCGCCCACACCAGTAGCCCCACCGCGGCCGGGGTGAGGGTCCGTTTCATCTTCATCGCGGTCGCTCCGTCGACATCAGGCAACGCACCAAGGGCCCGCTGAGCACGGGCACCGAGGCGTTTGTCGCAGCCGAGGAGTGAGCACAATACACGGCGAGGCCCCTCCGACTGGGAGCACGTCCATTACGTTCGGGGAGCAGGGAAGGCTGTTGGTGAATATGTATGAAAAAAAGAAGTAAGACTGAGATGATGGCACCTCTACGAGATTGGGTTAACCCGTCTTGCCCCCCCTCTCTATCTTCTTCTTCTCAAGCCGGCGCCCCGATTCCTCAGGAAAGGCCCCTTGCCGGGAAGTCGGATTACCCCGGTGGCTGTGCAGGCTTATAACACCCGGGCCTACCCCTGTCAAGTTAATTATGTCCTTCTTCCTTCTAAGATTCTTCATCCGTTGGGGCCCTACCCTCTTGCGCTACTTGAAGGGAGTCCCCGCTCTTGCCAGCGGGCGCCGGCAGGGTTCACAGTTCAGGGTTCACGGCAGGTCCAAGGTCTGAACTAGTCCACTGGTCAACCAGGCGGGTAGTCTTTCTGTCGTACAGTCTCGTGGTCCTCCGACTAGCAGACTAAATGACGAGCCGACTACTAGCGGGCCATCCGATTAGTCCCTCAGTCGTCCCCCTGTGAACCGTGAACTGTGAACTGTGAACTCCCCTCGGGTCGTTCGACCAGCTCGATGAGAACGCCGTGAGTGCTCTTCGGATCCAGGAAGGCGACCTTCGTCCCCTGCCCCCCAGCACGGGGAACGCGGTCCAACAGCGGGACCCCCGCTTGGGCAAGGCGGTCCAGATGCTGCTGAAGGTCCTCGACCTCAAGGCAGAGGTGGTGGACCCCCTCGCCTCGCTTTTCCAGGAACTTGGCCACGGGGTTGTCAGGACCAATCCCTTCCACCAGTTCGACATCGGTATCGCCGATCCGGAAGAAGGCGATCTTGACCTTCTCATCCTCGAGAACCTCTAGGCCGTGCCGCTGCAGGCCCAACCGCTCCTGGAAGAACGTCGAGGCCGCCTCAATGCCGCGGACGGCGATGGCGATATGGGCAATCCGCTTAATCATAGTTCACAGTTCATGGTTCGGAGTTCATGGATGATTGAGGTGAGGCACGAAGGGAATTTATCAACCGCGATAGCATCTTCGATACCACCTCACACCGGCCATAAAGCTTCTCATGGTCGCCCTGACTGAAATAGCCCTGGCGCTGAGCGACGCTCAAAAGCGGAATGCACTCGTAGACGGAAGTTCGGGCCATCTTGAGGTAGTGCGCAAACTCCTTTTTCGATCGGCCGCTCCCCTCGGCAACGTTCAGCGCCACCGAAACCGCAGCTCGGCGAAGTTGCCCCGTGATCCCGTACAGTTCATACACTAACTCATCTACTTGGCGGTCGGTGCGGGCGATCTGGCGTTCCAGGTCTTTCTTCTCCTCGCCTTTGGCGTCTTTCAGGCTTTTGCTCAAGTCCAGCATCCGCTCTACGAG
>JBHIAD010000158.1:0-3631 GCA_046758405.1 Methylomirabilales bacterium (SeqCode) | reverse complement strand
CCACCACCACCCGCCTCGTGCAGGAGG
This sequence comes from Methylomirabilales bacterium (SeqCode), assembly GCA_046758405.1. Classification (GTDB taxonomy): domain Bacteria; phylum Methylomirabilota; class Methylomirabilia; order Methylomirabilales; family CSP1-5; genus JBHIAD01. Next base: position 3,604 of record JBHIAD010000158.1, on the reverse strand, counting down.
CCGGCGCGCGGCTCAAAGCCCTCGGCTACCGCCCCCAACTCGGCCAGCGACCTGACGGAGTGAACCTCTTTCTCCTGGAGGGGGGGAGGCGTGCGCTCCGCCGCGTCGGGGATCAGATAGGCCTGGTGGGGAGCCGCGAGCGACTCGAGACCGTAGTCCTGACCGAGCGGCTCGGTCGCGAGCCCGCGGTCTTCAGCCCGAACGTCGTCCTCCGTCCGGTCACCCAGGATACCCTCTTCCCCACCATCGCCTACATCGCCGGACCGAACGAGATCGCCTACTTCGCCCAATTGAAGGAAGTGTACACCCACTGCGGCGTCCCCATGCCCGTCATCCTGCCGCGGGCGAGCCTCACCATCGTCGAGGGGCGGATCGAACGACTCCTCCGGATTCTCGACCTCGCCCTGACCGACCTCGGCTCGGACCCCGAGGTCACCCTGGCTCGGGTTGTGCGCCGCCGGCTCCCCCGGGCCTTCGAGCGGCGACTCGGACGAGCCCTGGCAACCAGTCGAGGCACCTTCCAGGACCTCAGCAAGCTGGTCGCCACCTTCGATCCCACCCTGGTCCCCCGCGTGACGGCCGCCGAGGAGGGCCTCACCCGTCACCTCAAGGACCTGGAGCGGCGCCTGATCCGCTCGTACAAGCGGCGGAATCAAGAGCTCGCCACCCAGGTCCGGCGCCTCCACGCCCACCTCCTCCCCCAGGGGGATCTCCAGGAACGGGGCCTCGGGTTCGCCCCCTATCTCCTGCGGTACGGCCCACGGCTGGTGGAGGTGCTCCGCGGGGCGATCGACGGCCCAGGGTGGACGCACCGCGTGGTGTCCCTCGGAGAGAGGCAGAAGAAGTAAGCCCACACCCCCCCGATGGCCGATGGAATGAACAGAGAGGTGAGCTGTAACGCCTCAGGGGCGGGCTTGTGGGAGCAAGTTACTCCCCGCCCCGGCTCGGGGGATGGGTGTCGCCTCGAGACCGGAGTGGAAGGGAGACGGTCCGTGAAGATCGGCATCACCTGCTATCCGACCTACGGAGGTTCCGGCGCGGTCGCGACGGAACTGGGGATCCGGCTCGCCCAGCGGGGTCACGAGGTCCATTTCATCGCCTACGCGCTGCCCTTCCGCCTTTCCACATTCCAAGAGCGACTCTTCTTTCATCAGGTCCAGGTCAGTACCTATCCCCTCTTCGACTTCCCTCCCTACGACATCACCCTGGCAGCCAAGATGGTGGATGTGGCAGAGGAGGTGGGGTTGGACATCCTCCACGTCCATTACGCCATCCCCCACGCGATCTCGGCCCACCTCGCCCAGGAGGTCCTGGGCGGAAGGGTCCGCGTGGTGACGACGCTCCACGGGACGGACATCACCCTCGTTGGGGCAGACCCGTCGCTCCGTTCCATTACCCGGTTCGCCATCGAATCCAGTGATGTGGTGACCTGCGTTTCGTCCTACCTCCAGCGCCAGACTCAGGCCACCTTTCGCTTGCGGAAGCCCATACGGGTGATCCTCAACTTCATCGACACCGCCCGGTTCACTCCTCGATCGAATGCCGAAATGCGCCGGCACTACGCTCCGGCCGGAGAGTCCGTCCTGATCCACCTGAGCAACTTCCGCCCTGTCAAGCGGGTGACCGATGTCCTCCAGATCTTCGCCCAGGTGGCCCAGACCCTTCCCGCTCGGCTCCTGATGGTCGGCGACGGCGTGGACCGGCCAGCGGCCCAGGAGCGCTGTCGGCAACTCGGGCTCGAAAAATTGGTTTTCTTCTTCGGACGCCAAGAGGACGTGCCGAGCCTCCTGAATCTTGCCGATCTCTTCCTCTTGCCCAGCGAAAATGAGTCCTTCGGCCTCGCTGCCCTCGAAGCCATGAGCTGCGGCGTCCCGGTCATCACCACGAGGGTCGGTGGCCTTCCGGAGGTCGTCGAGGATACGGTCACCGGGTTCCTCCACTCTGTGGGCGACGTCACGGGCATGAGTGAGGCCGCCCTCGAGCTCCTCACGCATCCGGACCGCCACCGGGCCATGGCCCGCGCCGCGCGCAAACGGGCCATCCAGGCCTTTGATGCCTCCCAGATCGTGCCCATCTATGAGGATCTCTACCGGGCCCTCCTGGGTGGGTGAGGGCCCCCACCCTTCTCGCCCTGGATAGCTCGGATGGCGCTTTCCCCGCGCACACATTCTGCCTGGACCACCGATGGTGACCGTTGGGAGTGGTCCGGCGGGATCCTTGGCAGCCCTCCAAGCCACGCGAGCATGAGGGTTTGGATGATGCTCTACCGTTTTACAAGTAAGCAACAGCTCTTTATAATGCTGGTGGGGAAGTTTGACGAGGAGCCATCCCATGCCCAGCCAACCATTGACGACCGTCGTCCCGACCAAGTACTGGCACCGGCTCGAGGACGGGCGTGTTCAGTGTGACCTGTGCCCCCGCGCGTGCCGGCTCCACGAGGGACAACACGGAATGTGCTTCGTGCGGGCCCGCCAGGACAACCAGATCGTCCTGACGACCTATGGCCGCTCCAGCGGCTTCTGCGTGGACCCCATCGAGAAGAAGCCCCTCAACCACTTCCTGCCCGGCACGGCGGTCCTCTCCTTCGGGACCGCAGGCTGTAACCTCGCCTGCAAGTTCTGTCAGAACTGGGATATCAGCAAATCCCGGGAGATCGACACCCTCGCTGATGAAGCCGCCCCGGAGGTGATTGCGCGTGCCGCCGAGACCCTGGGCTGCCACAGCGTGGCCTTTACTTACAATGACCCGGTCATCTTCCACGAGTACGCCATCGACGTGGCCCAGGCCTGCCACCAGCGTGGCATCAAGGCCGTGGCGGTCACGGCGGGCTACGTCTGCGCAGAACCGCGAGAGGAATTCTATCGGTATATGGACGCCGCCAATGTCGACCTCAAGGGTTTCACAGAGCGCTTCTACAAACACCTCCTCAGTGGGCACCTACAGTCGGTCCTTGAGACCCTGATCTACCTCAAGCACGAGACAAACGTGTGGTTCGAGCTGACCACGCTGTTGATTCCAGACGAAAACGACTCGGAGCGAGAGCTGGAAGAAATGACCCAGTGGATCGTCGAGCATCTCGGCCCGGATGTTCCCATCCACTTCACCGCCTTCCACCCCGATTGGAAGATGCTGGACAAACCCCCGACCCCACCCGCCACCCTCACGAGGGCCCGCCGGATCGCCCTGAAGAACGGCATCCGATACCCCTTTACCGGCAATGTCCATGACGAGGCAGGGGGGAGCACCTACTGCCATGAGTGCGGGGCCACGCTGATCGGCCGCGACTGGTACGTCCTGACGGACTGGCACCTGACTGAAGATGGCCGCTGTCGCGCCTGCGGTACCCCGTGTCCCGGCGTCTTCGCGGGAGCGCCCGGAAACTGGGGACCCAAGCGTGTCCCGGTCCGCCTCAAGTCCTTCGCCCGGTAACCCCTCCCTGCTGCTCTAAGCGGTTTCAATCCTCGCCCGACCCGAAGGCCGGGTGCTCCGTGCGCGGGGCGTAAAGCCAGGGCGCAAAGCAAAAAGATTAGTCTGTCCCCATCTTCGTAATATGCTTCGCTCAACCGAAGGAGAGGGGATTTGGAGAGGAGAACGGTTACCGATA
>JBHIAD010000157.1:0-3684 GCA_046758405.1 Methylomirabilales bacterium (SeqCode) | reverse complement strand
TGATGGAGGAACCAACGGCCCAGGAGGGGATCCGGCGACCACCGAGAAAGAAGTCTTCCCGACTGACGAATCCCTTGGCGAGGAGAAGCGCCAGGAGGATCAACCCGACAAAGTACGCCAACAGAATGGCGTAGTCGAGGAACGTGATCATGGCCGAAACGGTTCCATCTGTTTACGAGTACCCCTGCCCCGTGGCCGATCGTGCAAGATTCGTGCGAACTCCACGGGTCTGCTCCTCTGGACCGAGGAGATTGGGCTTCTCCTGGCTGCCCTCGTGCTCGTGCTTCCCGTACTTCTCCAGGTGCCAGCGATGCGCCGGTTTCGGAAAAAGAGCGGCCCAGTTACTTGAGGGGAAGATCAACGGGCTCACCCGACCCGGCCGAATGGTAGGCGGCCAGGACGATCTCAAGGGCGGCCCGGGCGTCCCGCCCGGTGATGGGGGGTTCCCGATCCTCCTCGATCGCCGTGATGAAGCCATCCACTAGGCGGGGGATATCCGTGCGCCACCAGGGGACCGCTTCGAACCGCGTCTCGTCGGCAATCGTGAAATCATGGTAGGGCTTGTCGATCAGGGCTGTCTTCTTCGTGCCCGTGACCTCGAAGGCGACATTCAGCCAGACTGGGTTGCCCTGCGGGTTGACCCAGCCGCTCGCCAATGTCGCGACCGTCCCGTTTTCGAAATCGATCACTGCGGTCCCGATGTCATCTACGGCAATATCCTGGTGGACCGTTCGATCGATCCGGGCATAGACCCGACGGACCTCAGATCCGGTCAGCCACCGCAGGGCGTCCACCGCATGAATCCCGATGTCGCCGAACCCGCCGAACCCCGCCTTCTGCGGGTCGAAGAACCAACTAGTGTCCAGGTCCGGGATTCCCCGAGGGATCTTGCCATACTTGGTCGCGTGGATGCAATGGACATCGCCGAACTCGCCCGAGTCGATCATCTCCTTGAGCCGGATGACCGCGAGCTGGCCACGCGGGTTGAAGGGAACCATGAGCTTGGCCTGGTGTTCCGCCACGCACGCCAGGATCGCATCGGCATCTTCGAGGGTCGTCGCCAGGGGCTTGTCGCAGAGGATGTGGATCCCACGGGGGGCGACCTCGCGGATGATCTCCAAGTGCCGGCTTGGCTCCGTCCCGATGTACACGGCATCGACAGGGTCACCCTGCCAGAACTCCTCCAGTCGCTCCGTGTACCGGCACCGGTAGGTCTCGGTGTGCCGCCGGGCGAGGGGCCGGTTTACCCCGATCGCCGCAACGGCAGAGAGTCGGGCCCGGGGGTGAGTGGCCAAGGCGGGAACGTACTTGGGCAGATGCGCGTGATCGTATCCGATGATGCCGACTTGCAGCATGGTCATCTCCTCACTGGAGGCGCACCGGCCGTTTCGCTGCGATCGATCGGAACGCGGCGGTCACCACCTGGACAGCCCCGCGGGCCTCCTCGAGCGTGATCCGGCCCTCCTGTCCCTGATCAATACAATCGAGGAAGTGGCCCAACTCGCGGTCGAAGCAATGAGGCATGCTGGAGAGCAACGGGGAGTACCGGGGGACATCAATCCCCCCGTCCACGACGGTCATGGGGGCCGTGTTCCTGTCCCGGTACTCGATCTTCCCCTTGGTTCCGATCACCTCGGTCGATGCGTAGAAGGGGGCGATGGCTTTCGGAGAGGCCCAGCTCAGCTCCATCAATCCCCTCCGTCCATTCGGATAGGTTACCAGGACCACGCCGAAGTCGTAGCAGCCGCTCTCCTTGGCCTCGGGGCGGATCGTGAGGCCCCTGGCGTAGACGCTGACCGGATCCTGGCCCAAGAACCACGTGAACAGGTCGGCCACATGCACGCCAAGGTCCATCAGCACCCCGCCGCTCGTTCCGAGATCCCAGTGCCAGTCGTCTCGGGGGAAGCTGCCCCAGGAGCGCTCGGCACGCCGGACCGCAACCGGGTCTCCAATTCGCCCTGCGTTGATCGCCTCCCGCATGGCCATCCAGCGGTCGTCAAATCGACGGGTCTGCCCGATGAACAGGCCTCGGTTGACCCTCCTGGTGGTGGCGATCATCCGGGATGCGTCCTCATCGGTCATGGCCATTGGCTTTTCACAGATGACGTGCTTGCCTGCCTGGAGGGCTCGGATTGCCAGCTCTGCATGGGTCCCGCTCGGCGTACAGATGTCGACCAGGTCGATGTCGCGATCCCGATCGAGGAGCGTAACCATCTCAGTGTAGTGGGCCCGGGCGCCGAGTTCCTCGCAGGCCTGCTTGGCGCGGCCTTCGTCGATGTCGCAGGTGGCCACCACCTTCGCACGCCCCGCTCGGGCGAGGTTTTGCCACGCCGGTCGATGCGCCAGGCGATAGATCCCACCGTTGCCGACGATCGCGACTTTGTACTGCGGCATCGTCTCTCTTCTCCTGCCCTACACCGAAGGGACGATGATGTTGTGCGGCTTGCTGATCTCTGCGAGATAGGCAGCCAACTCCTGAGTGCCGTACTCCTCCTTCAGGTACCGGTAGTTCGATCCGTAGTCCGTGAGCTCCAGCTCAGTAGGAATTGTGCGTCCTTTGAAGTACTTCTCGGCCAGGATCTGGAGGAGTGACTGGACCTTCGTGCCGTCTTGGGCCCTGGCCTTCTTCCGGTACGCGATGAACTCCGGAACGCTACGCCTCAGTGCGAGCTCGCGGTGGACGAGCTTGCGGTACGGGTCCTCCGGGCCCTTGATCTTCTGCCGCGGCGAAATCTGCATGGCGGTTCGGATGACCTCGCGATCTAGGTAGGGCGCGCGGAGCTCTAAGCTGTGGACCATCGTCATTCGGTCCTCCCGCTCAAGCGTGTCCAAATAGAGCTGATCAATGTCATGCCACATCTTGTGATGAAGGGCGAGGTATCCCTCGTCCCGAACCACGGTACCGTACCACGGATAGCCGGCAAACAGCTCGTCGGCCGCCTGGCCGGTGAACATGATCTTGTGGCCATCTTCGGAAGCCATTTTGGCAGCCAGATACATCGGGATAGCCGCCTCGACCTGCACCATTCCGTTCAGCTCGATGGCCGCGATGACGTCCGCAAGGACCCCGTCGACCAGGTCCTCGGTCAGGAAGGCGATTCGGAGAGGGATGTCCATCTCCTGGGCCGCCTGCATGGCATGCTGGACGTCGGTAGCCTCTTCGAGTCCGGAGCAGTATCCAGTGACGGACAGGCCCGCATGCTTGAGCAGCTGGGCGACGAACACGCTGTCCACCCCGCCCGAGAACAGGACCGCCCCCCGGTCCAGGCCATGGGTCCGCTTGGCGATGGAGCGATCGATGGCGGTCGCGTAGGCGGCGATGGCCTCCTCGGAGTCGTCGATCTGGATCTGGGGCCGCTCGATCCGGTAGCCGAGCGTGGTCCGAATCTTCCCGTCTTTCACCTCAAGGATCTCGCCGGGTTTCAGCCGCTTCAGCTTGCGGGCCTGGCCGTTCAGTGCCTTGGGCTCGGAGACAAAGGCAAAGGGAAAGGTCGGCGTGTAGTAGACGGGTTTCTTCCCGATGGGATCGCGCGCCAGGACCAGAGCGTGGCCGTCGGTGACCGCGAAGGCGTACATGCCGTCGAGGAAAGGCATGACCTTTTTTACCGCTTGCTTCAGTTCACCTTGGTAATAGTCCTCGATCAAGTGGAGGAGGACCTCGCTGTCACTCCCGGGCTTAATCTC
>JBHIAD010000156.1:0-3710 GCA_046758405.1 Methylomirabilales bacterium (SeqCode) | reverse complement strand
CCTGGATCTGTCGCGGCTTCGCCGCCTCGCTCTTCGGCAGCGTCACCAGGAGCAAGCCGTTCTTGTACTCCGCCCGCACCCTCGCCGCATCCACCTCGGTCGGCAGATCAATGGTTCGGTTGAACTGCCCGACCGCCCGCTCGTTGCGGTGGTACGCCTCGGCGCTGACCTGCTCGAGCCCGGGCTTCTCCCCCTTGATGGTGAGGCGCCCTTGCACCACAGAGAGGTCAAGGCTCTTGGGGTCCACCCCGGGGGCCAGCGCCTCCACGTACAGATTATTCGCATCCTCGGCCAGGTTCACCAAGGGGTGGCGCCGTCCCGCCACGCCGGGCAGAAACGCGGTCCGCCATACGCGAGGCCAGCGGGCCAGTTCAAACTCCTCAAACGTGCGATCGATCTCCCGCCGTAGCGTCTCGAGTTCCTCCCACACCGTCATCCCGATCCCCCCTTTCTCCGGTGTGTTCCTCTTCTCGTAGTAATTATATCGTAGGCCGCGATATCTGTCAATACTCAGGAAGAAAATTTTAGTAGTTACGGCTCATATGTTTAAATATCAATTTTTTCAAATAGTTATATCACATTAGATGCGGTCCTGTGGCCAGGGAGACGCCCTCTGCGTCAAGTCGATCGGATCTCTTGGCGCATGAAGCAGGCGTAGCAGATAGCGAAGCAGACGAGGGTCACCGCGAGGAGCGACACCAGATGGGGGGCCACGATCAGGCTGCTCTGCAGCAAGGGAAGGGGCCTTTGGAAGCGCCGCAGGGACAACTGCTCGATGGGCCCCATCAGGACCAACGATCGGGTCGTCTTCCGCATGGGATCCAGGACAAGCCCGGTGGCATCGCTGTAGAGCGTCATGGGAGAGAGCGAGGCAACGATCTCTTGGGTCTCTGCCCGGCGGACCAGGACCGCGGGATCCAGCGAATTGCCCGGCGGCATCGGCGCCACGATATCGGTGACGAGGCTGGCGCCCAGCGCCATGAAGAAGGCGAAAAAGATCCAGAGGGCTACCGTGGCCAAGGCCGAGGTGGCGATCCCCCGGAAAAGCACCGAGCAGAGGATCGCCACCCCCAGCCAGAACCCGATATAGACGATGCTGATCACCAGATAGACGGCCAAGCGCCCGACCTCTTCCCAGCCGGGCACCACCCCCAACACCCACAACCCCAGGCCCGAGATCAGGAGGACGATGGCCACCAGCATGATCGCGACGGTCGTCAACCCGGCCAGGAACTTGCCGTTGATCACGGCGTCGCGGTAGATGGGCTGAGAGAGGAGCTTGCTCAGGGTCCGGTTGGCCCGCTCGCGGTTGATGGCGTCGAACCCCAGCACCATGCCGATGAGCGGGCCGAAGAAGGCGATGAACTGGGCGAGCGACAGGAGCGGCCCCGTCGAGGTGAAGAGCAACAGAAACACCAGGGACGGCCGGGCCATCCCCTCGAGCTCCCTGCGCAGGCCGGCTCCCACCACGTAGGCCATGATGAGGCTGACCATGAGGATCACGCTCATGAGCAGGGTAAAGCGGGTGCTGCTGAAGTGGTCTTCCAGCTCTTTCCGGTACACGGCGAGCAGCCCGCTCACGTCTCTCCCTCCCCGCACCCGCTCGTCGCGGCGGTCACGCCGCCGCTGCCTGTCCCTCGCGGAAGTAGCGCATGTAGATCTCTTCGAGGGTATATGCCGCCTGGCCCACCCCCAGCGTCTGCTTGGCCAGCTCGTCCAACGGGCCGACCCCGACCAGATTCCCCTTGAGCATGATCCCCACGCGGTCGCTGATCCGCTCGACCTGGTTCAACAGGTGGGAGGAGAAGAAGACGGTGATCCCGCGTTCCCGGCTCAGCGACCGAATCATCTCCAGCATGCGCAGGGTCCCGTCGGGGTCGAGGCCCTGGGTCGGCTCATCCAGGAAGACCACCTGGGGATCTTTCAGCAGCACCTCGGCGATGCCGAGGCGCTGGCGCATCCCCCGCGAGTACGCCCCTACCCGCTTCCGGGCCTCGGGCAAAAGCCCGACCCGAACCAGGGCTTTCTCAATCTTGTCAACGAGGGCCCCGTCCCCCAGCCCGTTCAGCCGCCCGACGTAGCGCAGGTTATCAAACGCGGTCATGTCTTCGTAAAAACCGACATTCTCCGGGAGGTACCCCACCACCCGCTTGACCTTGAGAGGCTCCCGCGTGGGATCGTAGCCGCAGACGCGGGCGGTCCCGGCGGTGGGTTCACTGAGGCCGAGGAGCATCAGGAACGTGGTCGTCTTTCCCGCCCCGTTGGGGCCCAGGAAGCCGAAGATCTCGCCCGGATTCACCTGGAGGGTGAGCTGGTTGACGGCGACCTGATCCCCGTATCGCTTGGTCAGGGCGTTCGTTTGGATGATGGCGTCCATGGATCGCCCTCAGCGCCGCCCGAGCCAGGCAAACAGGCCGCCCATCCCTCCGATCACCGCCGCGATGATGCCGACCCCGATCCATGCCCAGGCCGTAGAAGCCTTCACCGTTACCCGCATCTCCACGGCCTTGTTGGCCTTTTCGCCGTCCGCCCTGAGACCCACCGAGTAATCCCCCACCAGGGCTCGAGCCGCAGGAGTGATGGCGACCTCCACCTCCTTCATGGCATCCGGCTCGAGGGCGTCGATCTTCTTTGGTGTAAACTTGACCTCCCAGTTCTCGGGCTTGAAGGACGAAAACTCGATGTTACGGTTCACCGCGGATCCGACGTTCCGGACGAGGAGTGACAATTTGGTGGGCTTACCCCTGACCGCCTCCGTGGAGAGGATACCCCTGGGGGTCCGCACATCCAGCTTGTAGGTCCCGGTGAGGGCCACCGTGAGCCGGCTCTCGGCTTTGGCCTTCCCGCTGCTAATCTGCACCAGAATCGGATACTCGCCGGCCCTGGCCTCCTGCGGGGGCGTCACCTCGACCGCCACGGTTTGACTGGCCCCCCCCCGGATGCGCAGGCTCGAGATCAGCTTCGAGGCGAAGCCGGGTTTGAAGTTGATCTGCCACTTGGGAGGGGCCTGGGCCGCCAGGTTGAAGATACGGTCGGTATCGCTTTTGTTTTCGACGTCGAGGGAGAACTCGAACTTGGCGTCGCTCGGGCCCCGGAGGACCGGGTAGGACGTCGTGATCTCCACGTCCTCTGCCCCCAGGGCGCTCTGCTTCCGGGTACGGACCGTGATGGTGTGACTCGCCGTCAGCGCCCCGTCCGCCGTGGTGCCTTCGAGGGTAAACGTGTACGTCCCCGGCGAGAGCCCTTTCTCGGGCTCGGCGCGAAACGTGAGCAGCCGCGTCTCTCCCCCCGGTACCGAGACCCCCGTCACGGTGAAGGTCCCTCCCCTGAGGAAGGCGTTCCACCCCTTCGGCACCCGGGTAAATTTCAGGTCGACCTTCTCGTCCCGTTTCCCCTTGTTTTGCACGGTTAGGTCCAGCCGGACCGCCTTCCCCACGGGAACGACCACCCCGGAATAATCGGTGTAAATCGCGATCCCCCGTTCCGGTCGATCATCTTTCTCCTTTTTGTGCTCCGCGCCCGCCAGCGGCGAAGCCGCCAGCACGACGGCCAGGAGCGTCAGGATCGTGACCCGTCCGCCGCGAGACAATCGATGCCATCCGTTCATCGCCCTTCACCCCCTGCGCAGGCCCCCCCCGGCCGAGAGGAGACCCGCCGCGGGGCGGGCCGGAGGCCCGGCCGCCAGGGGCGTCCGGCGCCGCGGTGTGGCG
>JBHIAD010000155.1:0-3716 GCA_046758405.1 Methylomirabilales bacterium (SeqCode) | reverse complement strand
TTTGAGAAAGAAACTCTTTCTCCTGGTCACAGGCGGCTCAGCCAGGCTGGGTATAAACAGTGACTTGTTTCGGCATCGAAGTTCCTCCTTTTGCACAAGTGCGAGTCCAATCGTGGCTCCACCTTCCGGCTCGGTCAGGGGGAACCCTGGTCGATCCGGGTGCAGGCCCAGATTCGGGCCGCGTTGTCGGCGACCATCCGTCGAGCAAGAGCCAGGACCTTGTGGATGCGCTTGTCCGCGATCCGGTAGTGGATATGCCGCCCCTCCGGACGCGTGGCGACATAGCCACACCATTTGAGACAAGCCAGGTGATTCGAGACGCGCCCCTGGGGGACGCCAAGGATCTTCACGAGTTCGCTGACGGTCCGCTCCTGGGCAAAGAGCAGTTCGAGAATTTTCAAGCGGGTGGGGTCGCCGAGGCCACGGAAAAATTTCGCCGCCAGTTCTAACTGCTCGAGCTCAGAGGTGGGGAGCCGGCTGCGGAGAGGAGACATGGAACCTCCAAAGTTATACATTCGAATATACGTATATTAAGTCCAGCAGTGTCCCGTGTCAAGAGCGCTATGTTCCCCCCGCGTCGTCTCATGGGTCAGGACCGCCTTTGGCTCCGGGGATGCCTCGAGAGTCACGCCAGGACGCGTTGCCCTCTGGGGCGTAGTTCGGAGGCCGGATCCCGGCAAGAGCCCACCGCCTTGTGGGAGCTGCGACGCCGTGATACCATAAAAGTTCATACAGTGTCCACGAGGTGCTCCCGAGGAGCGATGACGCCATGCAACAACTTCCCAAGCAGCTCTGGGCAAACCCTATGGTCCGCCTGCTCCTTTTCCTTGCGGCGACCGGACTCATCTACGGGCTCTTCTTCTCTTCCCAGCCCGTTCGGACACGTCCGGAGATCCCCTACAGCCGTTTCAAGGAGGAGGTCCGCCGGGATCGGGTCAAGGCGATCGTCATTCAAGGGGAGCGGATTCGGGGGAATTTTACCGGCGAGGTGACAGTTGGGACTAAAGAAGGGCCGCGGACTGTCATGCAATTCGAGACGGTGCGGCCCCCGATCGCTGACCCGGAGCTGTCCGCACTCCTCGAGGGCAAGGGGATCCAGGTTACCGCCGAACCGGTGTCCGAGGTCACCTGGCTGGGGACCGCGTTGGGGACAGTCCTCCCACTCCTCCTGATCTTCGGGATCTGGTGGTACATGGCGGCTCGGATGCAGCAACGGGCAACGGGGCTCTTTGATATCGGGAAGTCCAAGCCCCGCATCACGGCCGAAGACGCCCCCAAAGTGACCTTTGCCGATGTGGCCGGCCTGGAGGCGGTCAAGCAGGACCTCAAGGAGGTGATTGAGTTCCTGCGGTTCCCGGATCGGTTCCGCCAGCTCGGCGCGAAAATCCCGAAGGGTATCCTCTTGATGGGCCCTCCGGGGACAGGTAAGACCCTGCTTGCCCGGGCGGTGGCGGGGGAGGCCGGGGTGCCCTTTTTCAGCATCACCGGCCCAGAGTTCGTCGAGATGTTCGTCGGGGTGGGGGCGGCCCGGGTGCGCGACCTCTTCCTGCGGGCGAGGCAGAAGAGCCCCTGCATCGTCTTCATCGATGAGATCGACGCGGTAGGCCGGACGCGGGGCGCCGGCCTCGGCGGGGGCCACGACGAGCGTGAGCAGACGTTGAACCAGCTCCTCGCCGAGATGGATGGCTTCTCGCCGACGGAGGGGATTATTCTGATGGCCGCGACGAACCGCCCCGATGTCCTGGATCCCGCCCTCCTCCGGCCTGGCCGGTTCGACCGACGCATCGTGGTGGACCGCCTCGAGCGGGGGGGGCGGCTCGAGGTCTTGAAGGTCCACGCCCGGGACAAGCCACTCAACACCGACGTGGACCTCGAGTGGATCGCCCGGGGAACGCCGGGATTCAGCGGTGCCGATCTCGCGAATCTGGTCAACGAGGCGGCGCTGTTGGCGGCACGACGGGAGAAGAGCGACGTGGGGATGGCCGAGTTCGAGGAGGCCCGCGACAAGATCCTGATGGGGGCCGAGCGGCGAGACCTGATCAACGAGCGGGAGCGCAAGACCATTGCCTACCACGAAGCCGGCCATGCCCTGGTCGCCTACCTCTTGCCGGGCGCCGATCCGCTGCACAAGGTCTCGATCATCCCCCGCGGGATGTCTCTCGGCGTGACCCAGCTCTTGCCCCTTGAGGAGCGGCGGAACTACCCGCGCTCCTACCTCCTGGATCGGATTACCATCATGCTGGGGGGACGGGGGGCTGAACGAGTGGTCCTGGGGGAGCTCACCTCGGGGGCCCAGGACGACATCCGGCAGGTTACGGAGCTCGCCCGGCGGATGGTCTGCCAGTGGGGGATGAGCGAGAAGCTCGGTCCGCTGAGTGTCAGTGTTCGCGAGGAGCATGTCTTCCTGGGTCGGGAGCTCACCAGGGCCCAGGAGTTCAGCGAGGAGACGGCGGCCCTCATCGACCAGGAGGTCAAGGGCATCGTGGAGTCCTGCGCGGGCCGGGCCGAAGCCCTCCTGAAGGAGAACCTGGCGAAGCTCCACGCGCTGACTGCGGCACTCCTCGAGGAGGAGTCGCTGAATGAGCGGCGCCTCGCCGAGGTGGTCGAGGCGGCGGGCTGAGGGGTTCGCGGGTTCGGCCAGAGACCCGGAGGCATCGATGGCGACGGATCAGCTCTCCTTCTTCGTGGCGTTGACGGCGGGGCTCCTCTCCTTCCTCTCTCCCTGCACGCTTCCGCTCTTCCCCTCCTACCTCTCCTTTATCACCGGGGCCTCCATTGCCGACCTTAAGGCACCGGTGGCCGACCGGCGGATGCGGCTGGCGGTGCTGCTGAACGCCGTCGGCTTCATCCTGGGCTTTTCGGTCGTCTTCGTCGCCCTCGGGACGTCATTCGGCCTGCTTGGTGGCTTCCTCATCGACTACAAGTGGGTTATTGCTCGCGCCGGCGGCGTCCTGATCATCCTCTTCGGCCTCATGGTCACCGGGTGGCTCCGGCTCCCCTTCCTGATGCAAGAGCGTCACATCGCCCTCAAGGGGCGGGCTGCCGGGTATCTTGGAGCCTTTGTGGTGGGGATCACCTTTGCCGCCGGCTGGATTCCCTGCGTCGGGCCGATCCTCGGCTCGATCTTCACCCTCGCCGGCACCGCAGGAACCGCTTCCACCGGCGCGGCGCTGCTTGCCGTGTACTCCCTCGGCCTCGCGATCCCCTTTTTCCTCAGTGCCCTGGCCCTGAACCGCTTTCTCGTCCTCTTCGCTCGCTACAAGCGGTTCCTGCCGGCTGTGAGCACCGCGAGTGGGCTGCTCCTGATCCTGGTCGGGGCGCTCTTGGTGACAAACTACTTCACCATTCTGGCGAGCTACACTCTGCAATTCACCCCCGAATGGCTCTTCCGCAGGCTGTAACGCGCGGGGCCTGTCTCAGGAGGATCCCCCTGTGGGGAAGGCCAGGTGGCGGCGGCAGGAGGCCGCGAGGGCAAAGGAGGTCGCGCGGCGAGAAGCCCGCGCCCGGCGCCGGCGCATCCGATGGATCCTGATCGCCCTGATCGCCGGGATTGGCGTGGGCGGGGGGGGCTACTGGCTTGCCAGTCGGTCCGCAGCGGCGAAGCCCGGACGCTTCGTCCCAAGCCTGGGCAATGAGCATCTCTCATCCCCCTCGGCCCCCCACATCCCCTACAACAGTAATCCTCCTACGTCAGGGCCCCATCTGCCGTACATCGC
>JBHIAD010000154.1:0-3727 GCA_046758405.1 Methylomirabilales bacterium (SeqCode) | reverse complement strand
TGCAGGTCCATGGTGAGGATCCGAATGGCCCCAGCCGCCGTCAGGAGGTCAGCGACCAGCTTGGCCGAGATCGGGACGCGGGGCTGGACCTTCCGGTCCTGCCGCGCGTACCCGTAATAGGGCATGACCGCGGTGATCCGTGCTGCGGACGCCCGCTTCAGGGCGTCGATCATCACCAAGAGCTCCATGAGGTGTTCGTTCACCGGTGGGCAGGTCGGTTGGATCACGAAGACGTCCGCCCCCCGGACATTCTCATCGATCTGGAGGAACACCTCGCCATCAGCAAACTGAGACACTTCGGCTTGACCGAGACAGGTCCCGAGATACTCGGCGATCTCCTGGGCGAGCGGCCGGTTCGCGTTTCCCGAGAAGAGGATCAACCGATTCATGGGTGACCTTCCCATCCTCTCACGGCCTGGCTGGGGCGGGAGGATTCGAACCTCCGAATGCGGGATCCAAAGTCCCGAGCCTTACCGCTTGGCCACGCCCCAGTCTACCTACGGTTCCGGCACCGGACCGGCGCCGGTTCATTCCGGAAAGAAGAGGGGGGATGGATTCCCATCCCCCCAGAGGTTTCCCTGCACCTCCTTCTCAGGAGGATTCCTCACATGACCCCACCGAGCAAATTGACGGTCAAAGTCTCCACGACAAAGACCGTGTGCCCTTCCGCCCGGAGCTTTTCGGCCCACCCGAGTCCCATCTCCCGCGTTTCGGCCCGCCCGATCACGGCCGACCCGGTACCCGTCAGCATAGCCGGAAGGGCCCCCCAGTCCCTCAGCTGCCCCTTCAGCCGCTCGAGGACAGGGTAACGGGGAAACACCGCTTTCTCCAGGCGATTGTACCCGGAGGTCAGGAGGGCCTGCATCGCATTGATCGTGTTGCCCGCGAGTAACTCAGATAGCGTAATCGCTTTTCCCCCACCTGTCAATTCCATTTTCAGGGCTCCATAGGCCCAGGCGGTGGCAACGGTGAAGGCCGGCACCACCACGCAAAACCACATGGGGGGGAGGACCGGAAGGGGGGTGATGCGCTCTCCCCGGCCGGTGGCCCAGGCAGTCGGGCCGCCGAGAAAGAAGGGGACGTCCGAACCGATCCGCGCGCCGATCGCGACAAGCGCTGCCGGACCGAGTGGCTCACCGTACAATCGGTTGAGACCGACGAGCACGGCGGCCACGTCACTCGAGCCCCCCCCGAGCCCCGATCCGGGAGGGATGCCCTTGCAGAGCTCGATCCGCACCCCACCGCGGAGTCCGGTCTCGGCAAAAAAGGCGCGGGCCGCTTGGGCCGCCAGATTGGCGTCGCCGCTCGGTGTGGGCCAGCCCGTGGCCTCGAGGTCAATCCCCCTCGCATGCCGGGTGAGGGTCACCTCATCAGTCAGGTTCACCATCTGGAGAAGGGTCTGGATCTCGTGGTAGCCATCGGCCCGTCTGCCCAGGATCTCCAGGAAGAGGTTGATCTTGGCTGGTGCCGTCAAGCCCAGGGAGGCCACGCAGCCCTCTCCTCGCCAACCACACGATGAGAAAGCGGAAGGACCGAGCGCCCGGGCGGCGCGATCTCAAAGAGATGGTCCGGGAGCTCGAGATTCAACTCCGCCTGCACGTAGGTGACCCAGATCTCGAAGGCCCCTTCCCCGTGGCTCAGATTGACCTGCTCGGGGAGCAGACCACCCGCGCTCGGGCGGCTGAAACGGAAGCGAAGGCGCTGCCGCCCCGTCACCAGCTCCCCGTGGAGGAGCGACAGGGGCTCACCGCCGAGGGTCAGGCGCTGCCGGAAGTCTGTCCCCTCGGTGGCCACGACGTACGCCCGGGCCTCCGGGACGACGTGAACCACCGCACCATCGCTCACCGGTTCGGGCGGGAGGCCGACCAGGATGCGGATGAGGTGGAGTGGGGCGACCTCGATCCCCGCGAGCTTCGCGAGGCCCTCGCGAGTCGCCTCCGCCCGGGAGAACCCACCACGGGAATTCCAGATCGTGATCATCTGGTCGTTCAAGATCAAGCGGTGAACCGGCATCCCCAGCGCCCCCAGGGTCTCCAGGCGGAGGACCCCGCTCGTTCGGAGCGCCACCACCTCTCGGAGATGCCGGATCGCCCCGCCAATCGCGATGCGGACCCGAGCAACGGCCCGCAGGGAACGCACGGCTCCGTCCTGGTCCCGCAGTACGGCGAGGACCTTTGCTGCCTCACCCGGGGAAGCCGCCACGCCGGGGAGATGTCGGTCAGGAAGGCTTGCGCAACCGGCGAGGAGGGGAAGGAGCAGACCCACCAGGCGGCAGGACCGCCCCAGGGAAATCATTGCCTCCCCTGGAGCAGCATCGTCCGGGCCCGCTGAATCTTCTGCGGGATCTCCTGATTGTCTGCCCCCAGACTGAGGGCGCGTTCCCACTGCTTGATCGCCTCGGGAATCATCCGCTTCTCGAAGTAGACGTCCCCCAGGTGGTCGCGGATGGTGGGATCGTCCCGGTCCAAGAGCGCCACCGCCCGCAGGAGCTCCCGGAGGGCCTCGTCGAACATCCCCTTCTTGTAATAGGCCCACCCGAGGCTGTCCACAAAGGCCCCGTTGTCTGGCTGGAACTCGAGGGCCTTCTGAATCAAGGCCACCGACTCATCGAGACGGATCCCAGCCTCGGCGAACATGTACCCCAGATAATTATACGCATCGGCATGCTTGGGGTTCAGCGCCAGGGTCTTCCGAAAGGCCTCTTCGGCCTTCTCCAGGTTCCCACTCCGCTCGTAGGTGGCACCGAGCTGATAGTGGTAGTCGGCATTCTTCGGGTTCAGCCGCACCGCCTCTCCCAGGGAGGTGACCGCCTTGCCGTACTGCTGCAGCCGCAACTGGGCGAGCCCCAGCAGGTAGTGAATCCCCGCGTCGGTGGAACGCAGGGTCGCGGCCCGGGCGAGGGCCTCCACCGCCTGCGGGAGCCGATCGAGATGGCTCAGCACGAACCCTCGATGCACCAGCACATCCACCGCCCGGTCCCCTGCCACGAGGACCGCGTCCAGCGCGGTCAAGGCCTCATTGTACCGGCCCAGGGCCTCGTAAGCGATGGCGAGATAGAACTGCGCATTCATGCGGGCCTCGGACGACTCGGGCTGGGCGGCGATGATCTGCTGAAACACTGTGAGCGCCTCTTCGGCCCGGCGCGCCTCGAGGAGCAGGAGGCCGATCCGGGTCTGGAGGTTCTGGTCGTCCGGCTGGTCCACCAGGAGCCGACGGTATTCGCCGAGGGCCGCATCCAGGTTCCCCATCTGGACGTAGACGCGGGCGAGTCGCTCCCGCAGATCCCGGTCGATGGGATCCGCCCCCAGGGCCTCAGTGTAGACCTCCCGGGCCTCCTCCCACCGCTGCATCGATTCGAAGGCATACCCCAGGGCCACCACGGCCGGGTCGAAACCGGGCCTGAGGGTCAGGACCTCTCGCAGTAAGGGGATGGCCTGGTCCGGCTCCTTCATCTCGAGATAGACCCGGGCCAGGTTGTATCGCGCAAGGTGGCCCTCCGCGTCGAGCCGGATCGCGTCCCGGTAGGCCTCGACCGCCTGGCTGAACTGTTTGGCGTCGGCGTACAGATTCCCGAGCTGAAAGTAGATATCTCCGCGCTCGGGGGCGAGGGTGAGGATCGCCTGGTAGTGTCGTTCGGCCATGGCGAGATTCCGCAGGCCCATGTACGCACTCGCGAGCCACATGTGCGCCGGCAGGTACTCCGGATCCACTTCGAGGATCTTCTCGG
>JBHIAD010000153.1:0-3749 GCA_046758405.1 Methylomirabilales bacterium (SeqCode) | reverse complement strand
TTCGGCACTTTCCCCCGGGTCCTCGGGTTCTACGTGCGGGACCAGGGGCTCCTCGACCTGCCCACTGCCGTCCGCAGGATGACCTCCGACCCCTGCCGCCGCTTCGGGATTGCCGACCGGGGCCAGGTCGCGCCGGGGTATTACGCGGACCTGGTCCTCTTTGATCCGGACACCGTGCGGGATCGGGCGACCTACCAGGATCCGATCCAGTACCCGGATGGGATCCGGTACGTCCTGGTCAATGGGACGATCACCCTGGAAGAGGGCGAGCACACCGGGGCCCGGGCGGGGCGGATCATCGGGAGAAATTAGATTCTCGGTATGGTTGGAGGGGATCCCCCGGGTAAGCGTGCTATCCTGTCCGGGGGCCCATGCCTGGGTCCCGAGGTGGCTCTGCGACCTTGGAGTTGGAGGGATCAGCGGAGGAGCCCAGGAGACCTGGGAAGGATGGGAGGGGATGGCCGGGCGACCACAGATCGGGGTGACCAGCTGGCACCACCCGGACGACGAGGAGCAGTGGGAGTACATCCGGGACAACTACACCCGGGCGGTGCGGGCAGCCGGCGGCCTTCCCTTCATCCTGCCGATCGTCCATGACGACCCCGGCCTGATCGACGAGTACCTCGGCGCCCTCGATGGAATCCTCCTGACCGGAGGCGAGGATATCCATCCCTCCTTCTACGGCGAGATGGTCATCGAGCGGTGCGGGCAGATCGACGAGCGGCGGGACCGGTTCGAGATCGAGCTCTGTCGGCGCGCCCTCGCCCTTGACCTGCCGGTCCTCGGCATCTGCCGCGGGTGTCAGGTCGTCAATGTGGCCCTGGGGGGGAGTCTCTACCAGGACCTGACCTATCGGCCGGGCACCTCCCCCGAGCATGACGCGGGGAAGGCGCGGCGGGGTGAGGTGGTTCACGAGGTCACCGTCGAGCCGGGAACGGGGCTGCACGGGATTCTCGGGTGTGAGCGGCTCGGGGTGACCAGCAGCCATCACCAGCTTCTCCGGAAGGTTCCACCAGGGCTTCGGGTGAACGCGCTCGCCCCGGACGGGACGATTGAGGGGGTGGAGGGACCGCTCAGCCGGTTCCTCCTCGCCGTGCAGTGGCACCCGGAGCGGCTGGTGGAGAAGGACCCGGCGCATCTCGCGCTCTTCGAGGCCCTGGTGAACGCGAGCGCCCGAGTCGGGCACGGGAAGGACACCGCGCGATCGTGACCCCGCTCCCCGCGCGGGCTGTACCCACAGGATCTGACGGCGAGAGCGGACACGGAAGGAGCGGAGCATGGGACAGATTCCAGCACCGGTGTTGGTGACGGGAGCAACCGGCTTCATCGGCAGCCGCCTGTGCGCTCGGTTCCGCGAGCGGGGGATCCCCTTCCTCGTCCTCACGCGACACCCGGAGGGCCCGCGCGTGGCGCGCCTGGGGGCCCAGTCGGTCTATCGGTGGGACGCCGACGCCGAGCTTGCCCCGGCCGAGGCACTCTCCCGAGCCCGGGCGGTCGTCCATCTGGCCGGCGAGAGCGTGGCGGCCCGGTGGACCGTGGACAAAAAGCGCAAGATCCGGGACAGCCGCCTCTTCAGCACACGGAACCTGGTCACCGCCATGATCCAGGCCGAGCCGCGGCCGCAGGCCTTCGTCTGCGCCTCCGCAGTGGGCTTTTACGGTAGCCGGGGGGACGAGGCGCTGACCGAGGAGTCAGCGCCCGGCCACGACTTTCTGGCCCAGGTCTGTCGCGAGTGGGAGCTCGGCGCCCGGCGGGCAGAAGATGCGGGGATCCGGGCGGTCTCCCTGCGGATTGGTCTGGTCCTCGACCGAGGGGGTGGAGCGCTCGGCCGGATGCTCCTCCCCTTCCGGCTCGGCCTCGGGGGACGCCTGGGCGGCGGACAACAGTGGATGTCCTGGATTCACCGGGACGATCTGGCCGGGCTCATCCTCTTTGCCCTCGAGGAGGAGGAGCTGCGCGGGCCCGTGAACGCCACCGCCCCGAACCCGGTCCGGAACGCGGAGTTCACCAAGACCCTCGGGCGGGTGCTCCATCGACCGACCCCGTTTCCGGTCCCCGCGGGGGCACTCAGGCTGCTCGTCGGGGAGTTCGCCGAGGCCCTCCTCGGCAGCCAGCGCGTGATGCCGGAGCTGGCCCTGAAGGCGGGCTATCGCTTTCAGTACCCCACGCTCGAGGCGGCCCTCCGGGCTGCCCTCGGGGCCTGAAGGACGAAGCCTGCTTCCCCGGCCGAACCTGGGACCTGGGATCTGGGACCTGGGACCTGGGATCGGTCGTGGCCGCAGCCTTAGGTGATGGGAAGAAAGGAATGATTCTTTAAGTGCTCTCTCTGATCGAAGCAGGAATCGAGCTGAAAAGAAAGAGAAGAGTGGCCTGGTTCTTGCACCGTGGTCTACTCCATGAACCAGGCCGCGGCTCGCCGGTATCCCCGGTTCTCCTTTCGGCTCCCGGTCCGCTGCGAGAGCTCGACCGTACACGGCTACCGGGCCATTGGCGTCACGCGCAACGTGAGCCGAGGTGGGCTGCTCCTCGAGACCTCGCATCCCTTGCCCCCAGGGAGTCCGGTCTCTCTCATGTTGTGCACGGGTGCGAAGAACGCCCGGGCCGAGGCCACGGTGGTGTGGGCCGCCAGCGGTCCACCCTGTCGCATGGGTCTCAGGTTCACCATGTTGACTGAGGCCGACCGCAAACTGTGGGAGCAACTCTTACACTTCCAGGCTGGCCCCACTCCACGGGCCTCTATCCGCATTCCCATTGCCCTCGAGGTCACCTGTCTCCTTGAACCGGATACGCGTCTCAACGGCCGCGCCGCGTTGCTCAGCGAGGGGGGCCTGATGGTCTCCCTTCCCCGGAACCTTCCTCCCCGGACACGCCTCACCGTGGCCATTCTCCAGTGGCCCACGCTGCCGCCGGTCGCGGTGGAAGTCAAGTGGAGCCGGGCCCATCCAAGGGGGAAGGGGGCGACCCATGGGCTCCAGTTCCTTTCGGGCACCGTGGGCACGGAGCTCTTCTCCATCGGCGCCCTCCTGGGTCAGCTCGCCGGCCGGCCCGGATCCGCTCCATCCCCTCAGCCTCGTCAGTAACCACCCATCGCAAAGTGCTCAAGGATCCCTGTATTTCTTGACCAAATTTAGTAGTTGAAATCTTCTCAAACGATGGGGGCTACCACTGCTTTCAATCGTGGGGGGGATGGGTTTGTAGTCTGGCAATCCACTGGCAGGGGCGCCGAGCCCAGCAAGCCATAATTGGGATTATGCTAATCAGTATTTGTCGGCAATGGCTGGCACTGGAGGACGTTGACAAGTTGTTGGAAAGATAAGAGAATCGCCGCAGTTGTTGGAGGTTTCAGGAACAGGATATGCTGACCACCATACTCAACGGTTAGAGGGATGAGCGGATGGGCATGTCAGCGGAGTTCGATGCCATCGAACGCCGCGTCTGCACGGAACTTGACGGCTTGGCGGAGGCAGGGCGACTCGGCGGCTACCGCGACACGCGGTGGACAGCCGAGCTGAAGTCGCGCCTCACAGCCGTCGGCAATGACCTGGGCTACGATGTTCGGGTGACGTCGCCTGACCGCCGCAGCTCAGAACGGCTTCACGACATGTGCTGGTTGGTTGTCGAGGAGGGCCTGGTACGCGAGGTCGAGTTGGTGCTCGAATCGGAGTGGAAGCAGGATCGTGAAGAGTACGACTTCGACAAGTTGCTCCTGGCGCGCGCGAAGCACCGGGTCATGGTGTTCACAGCGATGA
>JBHIAD010000152.1:0-3824 GCA_046758405.1 Methylomirabilales bacterium (SeqCode) | reverse complement strand
CCCCGACCCACTTTCCACCGATATAATTCTTTCCCCGCATCGCCCCTCTCCCTCAAAAAGATCAGCGCAGACCACCTCTGTGCCCGAGACACGAAGTCAAGATACACCCCCCCCATTACAGAACAGGAGACAGTATTGCTGGGTTCCTTGTCGGTTGGTACCCAGATCTCTGCGCTCCTCCTGTCCTCTCCGGTCTCGATCACCATTGGCAGGAAGGGTTCAACCCGGGAGCCTCGATCGACCCGCTTTATCCCCCACCTTCAGCCCCTGCCGTATGGCAAACAGAGCAGTGCAAGCAACATGCCTAACCGACCCCCTGCCGCTCCGGAGTTGAGAGCTGGCCGCCGCGCGCACCACTCTCCCCGTTGGGCCATTGAGGTGCGCTGTTGGGAAAGCGAGAAATTTTTTTAGCCCGGGGACTGGATGGTGTCGTCCACCTCGAAGCCGGCTGCCTCGATCATCCGGTGGGTGTCTTCCGCAGCCTGGCCGGGGGTGGTGAGGTAGCCGTTGACGAAGAGGGAGTTGGCGGGGTAGAGGGCGAGGGGCTGCATGGAGCCGAGGTTGAGCTCTCGGCCGCCCGCCACGCGGATCTCCTTGGCGGGATTCAGAAAGCGAAAGAGGCAGAGGGCCTTGAGGCAGCGCGCCGGGGTGAGGTGACGGCATCCGGCGAGGGGGGTCCCGGAGATGGGGTGGAGGAAGTTGACCGGGATCGAGGCGACGTCAAGCTTACGGAGCGCGAGGGCAAGGTCCATCAGGTCCTCGTCCGTTTCGCCCATCCCCACGATCCCACCACAGCACGTGTCGAGCCCTGCCCGCCGGACATTCTCGACCGTTTGAACCCGATCCTCGTAGGTGTGGGTGGTGCAGATTGCGGGGTGGAACCGCCGGCTGGTGTTCAGGTTGTGATTGATGCGCTCCACCCCCGCCGCCTTCAGGTCTCTGGCGTGCTCTCCGGTCATGAGCCCCAGGGAGCAGCAGATGTTGATCTCCACCCGTTCCCGGATCTCCTGAATGACCGAGGTGAGGTGCTCGATATCACGGTCGGTCGGGCCCCGGCCGCTGGTCACGATGCAGTAGCGCACCGCTTTGGCAGCCTTGGCGCGGTAGGCCCCCTCCAGGAGCTGTTCGCGGGGCAGCAGGCGGTATTGAGCGATGGGAGCCGTCGAGACGGCGGACTGCGAGCAGTAATGGCAGTCCTCGGGACAGAGCCCGCTTCGGGCGTTGATGAGCATGTGGAGGTGGACCTTTCGACCCCAGAAGTGCTCGCGGACCCGAAAGGCGGCGTGGAGCAGCGGTAGGAGGTCGCGGTCTGGAGTCTCGAGCACTGCCGCCATCTCCGCCCGACTCAGGGCGTGGCCAGCAAGCGCCTTCTCGGCAAGACGATCGTACTGATGCTCACTTGATTCCACAAACGCTCCTCACCGTCGCATCCTACCCATAGGGATACCAGAAAGGGAGTACCAAGCCAAGCAGATTCCATCAGGAAACCGGTTTCAAATTGACGCCTGCAGCCCAAGACCCTAGAATAGCGAGGTAAGGCACGTTGTGGAGGCGTTGGATTTGCACCGAGTGAGCCCGCCGGGTGGCCGGAGGGGCTGTGGCCAAGGGGCTGTCACCGGAAGCGAAGCGGGTCCGCGCGATCATCGCGAGACTGAGTCAGCGGCATCCCGATGCCCGGATCATGCTCGACTTCCGGATGCCCCTGGAACTCTTGATTGCCGCGATCCTGGCTGCCCAGTGCACCGACGAGCGGGTCAACCAAGTGACGAAGACCCTGTTCCGCCGGTTTCGGAGGGCGGCGGATTATGCCGAGGCGGACCCTGATGAATTGATGGCCCTGATCCGGCCGACGGGCTTCTACCGGAACAAGGCGAAGAGCGTCATCGGCTGCTGCCGGGCCCTGGTCGAGGACCACGGCGGAGAGGTCCCCGATACCCTGGAGGCCCTGGTCAAGCTTCCCGGGGTCGGTCGGAAGACGGCAAATGTTCTCCTCGGGAACGCCTTTGGCCGTCCCGCGATCGCCGTGGACACCCACGTCCTTCGGGTCTCTCGCCGCCTCGGCCTGGCCAAGAGTGAGGATCCCGACACGATCGAGCAAGAGCTGATGGCGGTCGTGCCCCGGAAGGACTGGACGCGCTTTTGCCATCTCCTCCAGGCCCATGGCCGGGCCACTTGCAAGGCACCTCGGCCGCGCTGCGATCTGTGCGCAATCAGTGACCTCTGCCCCTGGCCGGAGAAGCCGTCGCCGGCAGGGAGGAAGAGGGCGGCGAGCCGAGTCTAGCGACTTCGGCGAGGCTAAGTCTATGTCATCGACATATCCCCAATCCCCTGGGGCGGGGAAGGACCTGCTCGAGACCTTTCGTGCCCGCTACCCGTTCCCCCTCGACCCCTTTCAGGAGGAGGCCATCCGCTACATCCTGGCTGGGGACTCGGTCATCGTGTCGGCACCGACCGGGGCTGGCAAGACGCTGATCGCCGAGTTCGCCATCTGGGTGGCCCTCGCGACGGGCAAGCGCCTGGCCTACACCACGCCCTTGAAGGCCCTCAGCAATCAGAAGTTCGCCGACTTCACGCGGCAGTACGGGGAGGAGTTCGTCGGGATCCTGACCGGCGATGTCAAGGTGCATCCCCGAGCCCCCCTCGTCATCATGACCACGGAGATCCTTCGCAACAAGCTGTACACGCGGTCCCTGGAGGAGACGGCCTATGCGGTCTTGGACGAGTGTCACTACATGGGGGACGAGGGACGGGGGACGGTTTGGGAAGAGATCGTGATCAACTGTCCGAAGGAGATCCAGCTCATTGCCCTCTCGGCCACTGTCGGGAATATCGAGGAGATCGCGGAGTGGGTGAGCGAGGTGCACGGTCCAATCCGGACCGTCATCCACCAGAAGCGGCCGGTGCCGCTTCACTACTACCTGTGCGACCCGGAGGGGGAAATCGTCCTGGTGGACGGCCTGTCGCGGGGGCAGATCCTTTCGGCGCTCAAGGCCTGGCGCGGCCAGTCCCGGGTTCGCATGCGGGGGCCCCACGGCCGGGATCAGCGCCGCAGTCTGATCCGCCGCCGGCCGGCCCACCCCACTGCCGTCGTGCCACGGCTCCGGTCGCGCCGCTGGCTCCCGGGGATCTATTTCATCTTCAGCCGGGCCGGGTGCGAGGTCGCGCTCCGGCGGATCCTCGAAGATGGGGTCTCGATGCTGGAACCGCACCAGCAGGGCGAGGTCGAGGCGGCGATCGAGACCTTTCACCGCGAGAACCCGTCTCTGATCAGCGAGAGCGAGCTGAACCAGCTCATCTTCGAGGGGCTTCGGCATGGGGTGGGAGTTCACCACGCCGGGATCCTGCCTGCCCTCAAGCGGTTCACTGAGACCCTCTTCGAGAAGGGTCTGATCAGGGTTGTCTTCGCCACGGAGACGATGAGCCTCGGGATCCACATGCCGGCTAGGAGCGTGATCCTCCAAAGCCTGACGAAGCGGAGCGACTATGGCTTTCGGAGTCTGAGCCACAACGAGCTGACCCAAATGGCCGGTCGCGCTGGGCGGCGGGGGATCGATCCCGAGGGCAAGTGCGTCATCACCCTCGATGCCCCCGAGGCCGTCGAGGAGGCCCTTTCCATTGTTCGGAAGGCCTCGGAGCCGATCGAGAGCCAGTTCCGCATCGGTTACAGCTCGGCGGCCCTCTTGGTCCGCAACTACGCCGACCCGGTGGCGATCCGGCACAACATCGAGTCGAGTTTCGGTCAGTTCCAGAACCGGGAGCGGATTCGGGTGATCGAGGTTGACCTGCAGGCGCTCCAAGAGAAGGTGGAACAGGCGAGCCGGATT
>JBHIAD010000151.1:0-3885 GCA_046758405.1 Methylomirabilales bacterium (SeqCode) | reverse complement strand
GGAGTCTTTATCTGAACTCAACACGTCTCTTCGGCCGGCCTCGGGATCGCAGACTGGATTCAAGACCCAGTCGCTTGGCCATCTTCACCACCCATGTCTCTCCGCCAAACGGCCGCCCCCGTCGAACACTCCGCTGCAATGCCTTTAGCTCCGCCTCCGTCTCAGGCTGATTCACCCACCAGACCCAGTTCCGCGGCCGGTCCACTGGCCACTCGCTCAGGAAGGCTCGCGTCTTCGCGTCCCCTTGCCCTCGGCGCCACAGGCTCGACCAGCGCCAGTCCTCCGCCCGATCCACCAAATTCGCCCGTAACGCATTGCGCTCCACGTACCGCGCCACGGTCAGGAAGTGGGCATCCGCCTGCACCGGAAAGGACTTGAACCGCCCCTGGTAGAGGGGCCCCGTGCCCGACGTGTGGCGATACGCATGCCACCGCTGGGTATGGGTTACCGTGACCCAGCGCAGCACCTCTGACAATTCCCCATCGGTCCGCGGCCACAGGAGCATGTGCCAGTGGTTGGGCATGAGGCAATAGGCGGCGATGCGAACCCGGGCCCTGTCGTACACTTCCTGCAGCACCTGCTCAAAGGCTGCGTAGTCGGCTGGTTTCTCGAACAACGGCAGCCGCCCAACTCGGCGGTTCAGGACATGGTAGGCGATGCCGCCCGTGGCCAATCGGAGACGCCGTGGCATGAGCTGTTTCTATCTCAACCTGCTTTCCTTGTCAATTAAAGACTCCCGACCCCCTTTTCTCGCTCCCTATTCAAAACATGGGTGTAAACCATGGTCGTAGTCACATCCCTGTGGCCCAGGAGCTCTTGCACCGTCCGAACATCATAGCCATTCTCAAGCAAGTGAGTCGCAAAGGAGTAACGAATTGGGGGTACGTATGTGAGAGCAGGCGAGGCAAAAGGCCACACTGCCCTCAGACGCTGAAGAACTCTTTGATCTTGTTGAGAAAGCCCTTGCTGAGGGGACTGCTGTCCCCATTCTCCATCTGGTGGAGCTCTTTGAGAAGCTCCCGCTGCCGCGAGGTGAGGCGGGTCGGGACCTCGACGAGCACTTGGACCTTCAGGTCCCCGCGCCCATAGCCCCGCAGGCTTGGCATGCCGTAGCCGTCGAGCCAAAACTCGGTCCCCGGCTGGGTCCCGGGTGGGATCCGGAAGGGAATGACTCCCGCCAAGGTGGGGATCTGGAGTTCACCCCCAAGCGCCGCCTGGGTAAAGCTGATAGGAACCTGGCAAATGAGGTCGTCGCCGTCTCGCTGGAAGAAGGGGTGGGGCTCGACGGTGATCACGACATAGAGATCCCCCGCCGGACCTCCCTGCACTCCCGCCTCTCCCTCACCGCTGATTCTGAGCCGGACCCCCGTCTCGACCCCGCCGGGGACCTTGACCTTCAGGGTTCGCTGCCGGGTCACCCGGCCGTCACCCCGGCACTTCTTACAGGGGTCCTCGACGACACGGCCCTCTCCGCGGCAGTGACCGCAGGTCTGGCTGATGGTGAGAAAGCCACGAGAAAAGCGCACCTGGCCCGTACCCCGGCAGGCAGGACACGGTCTCGGGGTCGTCCCGGGCTTTGCCCCGGTCCCGCGACAGGTCTCGCAGGTCTCGAGGCGAGGGACAGCCACCTCCTTTTCAACCCCTCTCGCGGCCTCTTCGAGGGTCACCCGGAGATTGTAGCGAAGGTCAGCCCCACGATGGGCACTCGACCGGCGGCCGCCCCCCCCAAAGAACCCCTCGAAAAGATCCTCAAAGATGGACCCGAACCCGGGTCCCCCAGGACCGTCGGCCGTCCGCCCAAAGGGAGCCGTCGTCCCGAAGCGGTCGTACGCCTCCCGCTTCTCGGGATTGCTGAGGACCTCGTAGGCCTCGTTGATCTCCTTAAACCGCTCGGGGGCCTCGGGATCATCCGGGTTCTTGTCCGGATGATACTTCAGGGCGAGGCGCCGGTAGGCCTTCTTGATCTCGGTGGCCGAGGCGTCCCGTTGCACCCCGAGCGCCGCGTACAGATCCCGTCTCGTCAAGGCTCTTGCCCCTCAGTCCCGTTCCTGCCCACCTCTGGCTCTCGCTCCTCCTCGCCGTTGTCCGGGCGACCGGATCGGCTTGCCGGTTCGTCCCCCGCGTCAGATACCGGTTCCTCAAACCGGGCCGACACCTGCACCATGGCGGGACGCAGCACGCGGCCATCGATGGTATACCCCTTCAGGGCCTCGCCCACCACGTAGTTCTCCGGATATTCGGCGGTGGACACCTGCTCCACGGCATGATGGACGCTTGGGTCGAAGACGCGGCCGACACTGTGGATCTCCTGCACACCAGCCTTCTCCAGGACAGTCTTGGACATCCGCAGGGTGAGCTCAACCCCCTCGATGAGGGTGTCGAGACTGTGGACCTGACGGGCTGCAGCAAGGGCGCGCTCCAGATTGTCCAGGACCGGGAGGAGATCGAGCAACACAGTCTCCCTGGCCAGTCGCTGATATTCCGTCCGATCACGCGCAACCCGCTTCTTGTAGTTCTCGAACTCGGCGGCGAGGCGGAGCAGCCGGTCATTCAACCGGGCAACTTCCTCCTTCGCATCCACGCCTTCGGGCCCAGGGCTCTCGCGAGGCTGAACCTCCTGATCGGTCGAGTCCGATTCGGTGGGGCGCCCTCGATCAATCTCAATATGATCTGCCATACCAACTTACTCCAGCACGCTCGTCGTCCGGTGGATGCATCCTGTCTGTGCTAACGAAACGGGAGGCCCTCCAAGGATCACGGTACCCCCGAATCTACGCAGATCCTTCGGAGAGATACCGTTCGACCAGGCGAGCCGTGAAGTCCACGAGGGGGATGATCTTGCTGTATTCCATACGGGTGGGGCCGATGACCCCTACGACACCGACCATCCCCATCTCCATCCCATAGGGGGCGATGACCAAACTCAGACCCTGGAGATGGTGATCACTATTCTCCGAGCCGATCCGGATGGTCAGGCCCTGCTCAGCGAGACAGGCGTCGAGGATCTTGACCAGCCTCGCCTTGTCCTCGAAGGCGGCAAACAGGGCCCGCATCTTCTCGATGTCGGCGAACTCGGGCTGGTCCATGATGTTTGCCGTACCCCGGATGTAGACCTCCCCTGCTCCGGAGGACATGAAGGTCCTTTGCCCGAGGGAGAGCGCACGCCGCAAGAGGTCGTCGTACTGGGCCCTCTCCTCCTCCATGCGCTCCACCAGGCGCTTCCGGACCTCCCGGAGGGTCAACCCCTCCACGATGTCGTTCAGGCATCGGGCGATGCGGCCCAGCTCCTCCTGAGAAAGCACCTCATCAATCACGATCACTTTGCGCTCGACGTGACCCGACTGGGTGATCAGGATCACCAGAATCCGCTCCCCCACGAGGTGGATGAACTCGACCTGTCGAATCGCCACCTGATCGGCTCTGGGACCAAGGACGATCCCCACCACCTGGGAGAGATTCGACAGGACCCCCGTGGTGGTCTCGAGCAGGGGCTCCCCCGCCTCGCGGACGGGAGCGAACTGTCTCTCGATTCGGTGCTCCTCGGCCCGCGAAAGCCGGCATCGGTTCATCAAGAAGTCGACGTAAAAGCGGTATCCGAGATCGGTTGGGATTCTCCCGGCGGAGGTATGGGGCTGCGCCAGATACCCCATCTCCTCGAGGTCGGCCATGATGTTGCGGATCGTTGCCGGAGAGAGGTGGAATCCATGCTTTCGGGTGACACTCCGCGATCCCACCGGCTCGCCCGCCACGATGTGCTCTTCAGTGATTACTCTGAGAACCTCGCGCTCACGCTCGCTCAACTCTTCGGGCCACACTTTGGCTGGCATGCCTCAGCCTCCCGCGGTGGTAGCACTGAGGTTTTGTGAGTGCTAACACCACAGTAAT
>JBHIAD010000150.1:0-3911 GCA_046758405.1 Methylomirabilales bacterium (SeqCode) | reverse complement strand
CGGGGCCCGCCGGCTGAGCCGAACCGGCTCGGTCCAAGTCTCCACGATTCCATCGCGTCCCTGTCGGAGGCAGACATTCACCAGCCAGCTCGGGTTGTCCGTCTTGGGGTGATCCCGGCGATAGTGGGAGCCCCGGCTCTCGCGGCGGAGCAGGGCGCTTTGGGCGATCATCTGGGCGACCAGAAGCTGGTTCCGGATGTTCAGCCAATCCATCCAGGCCAGGTTGTAGGCCCACCCCCCTTGGACCCCGGCCCTTTCCAGCCGGCCCTGCAGCTCTCCGAGCTCCCCGATGACCCCGCGCAGCCCTCCCTCCTCCCGAATGAGCCCGGCGTGGTCCCACATGATTTCGCGCATGCGATCGCGGATGGCGTACAGCGACTCCGGCCCGCCCCCTCCCACGGGGCGGCTCGCCTCAGCCGCCAGCATTTCTCCCTGCTCCTTCGACACTCGGGGCTCACTGCGGCCTATCACCCAGGCAGCCATCACGTCACCCGCGATCCCACCGAAGACGGTGGAATCGGCCACGCCGTTTCCGCCGAGGCGGTTGGCCCCGTGAACCCCGCCGGCATCCTCCCCGGCGGCAAAGAGGCCCTCGATCCCGGTGTGGCAGTCCGGTGTGATGCGCACCCCGCCCATGGTGAAGTGGGCGGTGGGCTGGACCTCCACAGGTCCTTTCGTGAGATCCCACCCGAAGTCCCGGCAGCGCAGGACCATTCCCGGGAAGTTCGCTTCCACGAACGCCGTGCCGAGGTGGGACACGTCCAGTAAGACACCGCCGGCGGGAGTCCCCCGGCCTTCGGCAATCTCTATGTAGCTGGCCCTGGCCACGATGTCCCGAGTGGAGCGCTCCAGACGCACGGGGTCATAGCGTTCCATGTAGCGCTCGCCCTGGCCATTATAGAGCCGGCCGCCTGCCCCTCTGAGCCCCTCCTCCAGGAGGGCCCCGGTGAGGAGCGAACCGGGGGCGACGAGGCCTGTGGGATGAAACTGGACCATCTCCATGTCCTGGAGACTGGCGCCCGACCGGTAAGCCATGGCAAGACCGTCCGCGGACTTATCCGCGGAGCACGCCACGACCTGATACATCGTGGGACCGCCACCCGCCGCCAGGAGCGTGGCCGCGGCGCGAACCCCTTTGAATTCCCCTGTCCGCATGTCCATCAGGAGCGCACCGCCGATCCCGCCGGCGTCAGTGTGGAGGAGGCCAATGGCCCGGTGCTCCTCGAGGATCTGGATGGGGCGGGCCAGCACCTGCTCCGTGAGCCGGTTCATGATCTCGATGCCGGTCAAGTCTCCCCTGTGGACGGTTCGATCGTGGCTCTGCCCAGCAAAGGGCTTCTGGTGGATCCGGCCCGCCGGGGTGCGGTCAAAGAAGCAGCCGTACCGTGCCTCCATCTCCCGAATCCGCTCAGGAGCCCTACTCACCAGGGTCCAGGCGAGCTCCTGGTCACTGATCCATGCCCCCCCTTCGAGCGTATCGAGAAAGTGATCCTCGAGGGAATCCGGAGGGGTCAGGACCACGTTGTAGCCACCCTGCACCATGCGGGTGCAGCCCGCACGCCCCAGGAGCCCCTTTACGATCACGGTGACCGAGAGACGCCGGCCATGGTCGGCCGCGTGCAGCGCCGCCATCAGTCCGGCCCCCCCTGCTCCAACGATCAGGATGTCGGTCCGCAATTCGTCCACACGTTGGATCCTCTCAGGGGGTCCATGCAGACCAGTACGCCGGCGAGCCTCCCATGAGGAGCGCCGGGTGCAGGCATACAAGCAGGGGATCAGGAACTTTTCGAGGCCGACCTCCCCTGTCCAATCCTCACCCGGCCAGGGCCTCTGCCCTCCGTAGCATGCCCCAGCGCACCACGGTGTATCTCTCCAGGTTCTCGAGCAGAACCCGCTCAACGAGCACACCCATAATGACAACCAGGATAATCCCCGCAACCACCTGCTGCATCTCGATAAAATAATGGGCGTAATAGATATACCACCCGATGCCGCCGCTGGTGGTAGAGCCCCCGAAGACCATCTCCACCGCGATGGCCGCCCGCCAGCTTCGCGCAACACTGATGGCAAAGCCCGTGATGAGGTAGGAGAGGGCGGAGGGGAGCATCACGGACCAGATCAACCGCACACCTCGGAGCCCGATATTCCGCCCAACCTCCATGTAGGTCCGATGGACCGTGCGCATTCCCGTGTAGCAGTTGAGCAACATGGGCCAAAGGGCCGAATTCAGGATGACCAGGATAAGCGAGAAGGGACCGAGCCCGAACCAGATGATAAGCAGCGGAAGCAGCGCCACAGAGGGCATGGGGTGCATAACGGCCAAGAGCATCTCCGTCACCGTCGCAAAGGTGGGCGACCGGAGGGCGGCGAGGCTGAGCACGAATGACAGGACCACCGCGATTGCCATCCCATAGAAGATATACTGGAAGGTCACCCCGGTGCGCCAGACGAGCTCCGGGAGGTTTTCCCAGAAGCTGCGCAGGACA
Source organism: Methylomirabilales bacterium (SeqCode) (assembly GCA_046758405.1). Taxonomy (GTDB): domain Bacteria; phylum Methylomirabilota; class Methylomirabilia; order Methylomirabilales; family CSP1-5; genus JBHIAD01. The sequence goes on along the minus strand of JBHIAD010000150.1, from coordinate 1,425 downwards.
TCGAGGAATGAGGGGAAGAGGACCGGATTTACGAGACGGAGTCGGTAGACCCCCTCCCACAGGACGGCGAGGCCGACCAGAAAGAGCACCTGGACGACTCGCCGACCAAAGAGGGCGTCCACCAGGGAGCGCGCTCGGACCGGGACAGGAACCTCCACTGCGGCGGTGACCGGCTGTGCCATCCCCCTTACCTCGCCATGCCCCAGCGGATGATCGTCCAGCGCTCGACGGTCTCAAACGCCAGCCGCTCCACAGCGAGTCCGATGATGATGATGATGAAGAGGCCGGCGAGGATCCGAGAGAAATCCACGAATTGCAGGGCCTCGAAGATGAACCACCCCAGCCCCTCCGCCCCGGTCGTCGCACCAAAGACCATTTCGGCGGCCACGGCCGTCCGCCAGCTCCGGGCCCATGCGGTCTTGAGACCGGTCAGGATATATGGCAGGGCCGAGGGGATCATGACGGCAACAATCATGTGAATCTGGCGCATCCCGATGTTCCGGCCTACCTCCATATAGGTCTGGTGGACGGCTCGAAACCCCGTCATCGTGTTCAGGAGCAAAGGCCAGAGGCAGGAATTCAACGTCAGCACGACGATCCCTTGAAACCCGATCCCAATCCACAGGATGACCAGCGGGATCACGGCGACCGAGGGCATCGGATGGAGCAGCGTCACCAGTGCTTCCAGGGCGTAGCCGGTCCGGCTCGAATAGAGGGCCAGCAGGGACATCACCGCGGCCAGGGCTATCGACAGGAGGAGCCCCGCCCCAATGGCGGTCAGCGTGATCCGCGCCTTATAGAGAAGCTCCCCGGACCCCAGGTACCGGACAATCGCGACCCCCACCTCCCACGGTGGCGGCATAAAGGTTGCGTCGCCACGGTAGCGAGTGGACCAGATCGCCCAGAGGGTGAGCACGAATAGCGCGAAGATCCCCTGGATCAGTGTGCGCTTCCCTGCGGTGAATCCCTGCATGGCTACGCCTTCAGGAGCCCGTACAGCTCTTCCCAGAACTTCCCAAAGGACGGATCGGTGTGGTGGCGAGGCTCTGGGATCGGATTCTCGTACAGATGCACCATGCGACCAGGATTGCTGGCCATGACCAGGATGCGCGTCCCCAGAACGATCGCTTCCTCAATATTATGGGTCACGAAGAGGATGGTCTTCTTGGTCTCCTGCCAGATCCGGCGAAGCTCCTCCTGCAAGGTCGTCCGAGTCTGCGCGTCTACGCTTCCGAAGGGCTCGTCCATCAGCAGGACCTTGGGATCCAACGCAAGGGCCCGGGCGATGGCGACACGCTGCTTCATCCCCCCGGACAGCTGGTGGGGAAAGGCGTTGTCGAATCGCTCGTCGAGGCCGACCAACCGGAGATAGCCTTGGGCGACCCGTCGCCGGTCACCACCCCCCCCATAGAGCCCGTTGACCTG
>JBHIAD010000149.1:0-3930 GCA_046758405.1 Methylomirabilales bacterium (SeqCode) | reverse complement strand
CCGACGGCCGAGTGGATCCCCGTCCCCTGCACGTACCGGGTTGCTGCGTATCGGTCGTCCCCGTTCCCGTGGTCGAAGAGCACGCCCAACCCGTACCAGTAGCCTCCGCCCTGGCCAAAGTAGTCCACGACGTATCGGTCCGCGCCTGCTCCATCCATGAGGATGCCGACCCCGCCCGAGCTGAGCGGCCGGAGGCCCAGGCCGAAGCCCTGGGCGAAACTCTGAGAGTGGCCCTCCTGCCGGTAATCGGCGGGACCCCCGAGACTACCGTAGCTGTCATCCCCCCGTCGATCCAGGAGCAGTCCGGCCCCGCCGGTGAGGCCCAAGCCCTGACCGAAGGCCTGGACGACATAGTCATCCACCCCCGCCTCATCCAGGAGAATCCCGATCCCGAACCCACCAGCCCCCTGGGCGAACCGTCGGGCGCGATAGCTATCCCGTCCCTCCCGGTCCCAGTGGATCCCCACGCCGAAGAGGGAGGCCCCCTGGGCGACGTCACCGGCCCGGTACTCGTCGTCTCCGGTCAGGTCCACCAGCAGGCCGATCCCCAACACACCCGCCCCCTGCGCACCGGTTTCCTCCGTGACGTAGAGATCATCTCCCGCAAGGTCCAGGACCACGGCAACCCTTTGCCCCTCTTCGGTCCCGCCGGCGCGGTTCCGGTACAGGTCATTCCCACCGAGATCGAGAATCAGGAGCGCGGGGTCCTCGTAAACGTTCCGCTCAGTCCCCCCGATCAGCACTCGCCCCCAGGGAGTGGAGAAATCAAGGAGGGATGTGCCCCCACCATCGAGGCCCGACAAGGCGCTCTCTTGAGAGAGGCGATCGACGGTCGCACGGAGGGCCTGGAGGCCGGAGAGGGTCACGAGCCCTGCAGCAACGATCACCGAGCGGTCCACCTGCTCCGCGGCGCGCAGATACCGAACCACCTCTCGCTCGTCCCAGTCCACCTCAAGACCGTCCCCGCCAATTCCGAGCAGGTCCCGTCGATCCCGGAGAAAGGCACGCGTCTCACCGTCAAGGGGCGCGAGGGCCTCCTCTATCATCCGGTCGGCTTGACCAAGGACGCCGATGAACTCCCGCAGCGCCCGCCGAAGATCGTCCGGGACCCCGGGGGCTTCAGGGACCTGGAACGCGACCTCCGGCGCCGCGAGAGCCGGAGGGGGCGGCGAACGATCCACGAGGCTCGCAAGGTAGGTCAGGATGGCCTGCGGGCTGCTGGTGTGACCGATGACCTCCCATGCCTCGCTCTCCAGGCGGACCGCCGTCGGGATCGGTCGGGTGAGGAGCGCATCCACGAGTGTGAGGCGCCAGGGATCGGCAGGGAAGGCCCCCGGCTTCAGGTGCAGATCGGTCGGCCGAAGACCCAGCGGGGTGAGCAGATCACGAAAGGAGGGGGCCGGGAGGACCCTCGAGGCGGAACCGGGTGGGAGTCCGCCGCAACCAACCAACGCGAAGACCAGGGACCCGGCAAGCAAGCGCCATGGCCTCTTCAGCGAGGCCGCCCTCCCCCTGGTGCTCCTCAATCGAGCAGCCCCTCCTCCTGGAGCATCCGGAGGGACTTCTCGAAGGCCGCCACGGTTCCTTCGATATCCTCGTCGCTGTGGACCGACGAGATCCAGCCATGGAAGGGGGGGATATCCACGCCGTTCAGGATCGTCCCCAACCGCAACTGATGATGGAGATGCAGGTTTTGTTGCTGCAAGGCTCGGTGGTCCATGCGACTTACCGCATCCGGGCGGAGCCCGAGGCGGGACGGCCCGAGGAAGATGTTGAAGATCGAGGCCTCACCGTAGACCCAGGCATCCGCTCGAGTGCGCTCCACCGCTTCCTGCATCCCGGCTCGCATCAGCTCCCCCGCCCGGTTGGCCCGCCGATGGGCTTTGCCGTCCTTGATCAATTCGAGGGTGGCGATCCCGGCCGCAGCGGAGAGGGGATTCGCATTGAAAGTCCCCGCATGGGCAACGCGCCGGTGACGGTTCCACTCGGGGTCGTCGCGGAAGGCGATCAGATCCATGATCTCGGCCCGTCCAACCACCGCCCCGCCCGGCAGCCCCCCCGCGAGGATCTTCGCCAGCGTGGTGAGATCCGCCGTCACGCCATATGCCTCTTGGGCGCCTCCCGGCGCGCACCGGAATCCACTGATCACCTCGTCGAAGATCAGGACCACACCGGCTCGCGCCGTGAGTGCGCGAAGGCCTGCCAGGAAGGTCCGATCGGTGGGGATCGTCCCCGAGGTCCCCCCAGCCGGCTCCAAGATCACCGCGCCAATTCCGGCATCCTCCCCGAGGACCCGCTCAACGGCGCCAAGGTCGTTCGGCGGGACCAGCACCACCTGCCCCAGCGTCCCCTGGGGGATCCCACGGGAGACGGGGGCGGCGTAAGGGGGCTTGACCCCGGCCACGGCGTAGTCGTGCCAGCCGTGAAAGTGCCCCTCGAGCTTGAGAACCCGGTCCTTCCCGGCGAAGGCCCGGGCCAGTCTGAGCGCGAGTTGTGTCGCCTCTGTTCCCGATCCGGTGAAGCGCACCCGCTCCGCGGAGGGCACCATCTGCCTCACCAGCTCGGCCCAACGTACCTCAAGGGGATGGCAGGCCCCAAGGTGGGTCCCCTTCTCCGTCTCCTCCCGAACCGCCTGCATCACCGTCGGGTGCAGGTGACCGAGAAAGAGGGCCCCATGCCCCATCCAGTAGTCGATCAGTTCCTGGCCGTCCACCGCCCACTTGCGCGTGCCCCGGGCCCGCTCCACGTAAAGGGGAAAGGGTTCGAGGTGCCGGATGTCATGGGTAATTCCCCCGGGGATCACCTGACAAGCCTGGTCAAAGAGCTTGGCCGAGGTGGGATGGGCGTGGCGGTAGGCGGTCTCAATGCCGGTGGGACGGTGCAGGGGATCAGACACCCTGACGCACCCGTTCGGCATCGGGGGCCGGAGGGAAAGAGTCGTCGTGCGCCCGGGCGAGCTTCCGGCGGAGCTCCGACTCGGTCAGCCGGTATTTGAAGGCCTTACGATCGTTGATGAAGAGCACGGGGATCTCCTGACCAAAGCGGCCTTCGAGGGTGGGATCGGTGGTGATGTCGATTTCGGTGAGGCGCACAGGAAACTCACGCATCACTCGGCCCACGACCGCCTTCATCTCCTCGCACAGGCAACAATCCGGCTTGGTGTACAGGGTCAGTGCAATCACATCCGCCCCTCGTCGCTGTCGCATCAGGAGGCAAACGCACGTTACCACAGCTATCCAAGCCCGTCAACGCACTGAGCGCGTCCACGAGCTTCGGGCTGGCAGCCGAGGCCGCGGTGCATACTGTGGTCGTAGGCCCGAGCGAACTCGATGCGGAGGGGGCAAACCTGACCTTTTTTACTGCTCGGCATCCTTCAAGACCTTCTGCACGAGCTGGTTCCCCACATCGTACGTAAACTCAATGCGTTGTCCTTTCGCGTCCGCCACCAGGGTCAGGTTCCTTGCTAAATCATAGCTGAAGGTCTTGGCCTGGCCCAGGGGATTCGTCGTCTGGATGAGCTGGTCCACCGCGTCGTAGGCGAAGGTAGTGGTGGCGTTGATCGCTTGCTCAATTATGTATTGTGTCCCCGAAATTCATTCACGAGATATGCCAGGCTGTCCTATTGATCTTGCCGGCCGTCACCCTTTTTCTCAGGTCCTCAGGACACTGCAGCGGCTCCCCCCTGCCCTTCGGAGACCCCCGTCTTTCCCCAATTCCTCTGCATACCTGTCTAACCTCGGTTCAATACCGCTGAATCCTGACCAGCAAAGATACGTATGGTGTCCCCGGAACCACTCCCCGCCTCCTGCAGCCCCTTGCCAGAGGAAGCTGCTACGCGCCTCAGCCGAATCAACGACTTACCGCGCAATAGGTGTCCGGTACCTTGTCCCGTTCGCGGCCACCCTGGACGGGAATTCACCTGACTCCCGG
>JBHIAD010000148.1:0-3932 GCA_046758405.1 Methylomirabilales bacterium (SeqCode) | reverse complement strand
GAGCGCCGAAGGGGGGCCTGCCCCCCTAGCGGAAGTGCCGCACCAGAGTGGAATGGGAGTGAGAAATAGTTGGTGCGGCACTAGTAGAAGGCGCGCATCGAGGGGGCGAGATCGATCCGCGCCCGAACGGCCTCAATCATGTGTCGGCGCTTCGGGGCCTCAGAGACAAGCGGTCCCACCAGCAGGGCTCGGGGGTGAAAGGAGAGGAGCCACGGAACCCGTGCCAGGTCTACGTCAGCGGCGAGGCCGAGAGGAACCCCCCGAGACCCGATCGCCTGCGCACACTCGCCCAGGGCCGGGGTCACCTTGAGAACGGCGAGATCGGGCCGCACGAGGTCTGCCTTCGTGACCACCTCGGTCGGCTCCATCACCGAACGCAGGTCGAGGAGGACCCGGAGGCCTCGTCCTCGCGCCTCCTCCACCCGGGCGGCGGTGACTTCGTCCGCTCCCTCGCCCGGCACGGTCAGGCCTGCCGCCCCGATCTCCATCAGGTCGCTGAGCGATTCGCCCGGACGGTAGGGAAGGATGAGCGGCTTCCCACCGGCCCGCTCGTGGCAGGCCCGAGCCAGGGCGGGGCCACCGATCCGGTAGAGGGGCCGCCCCACCTCGACGGCGTCCACCAGGTCCACCACCTCGTCCACCAGGGCGAGGGCAGCCTGCTCGTCGGGCATGTCCAGGAAGAGCTGGATCAATGTCCGCACCAGATCTCTCCTGTGAAGGTCAGGGCTTACTCCCCTTGCTCCTCAAGCCACCGCTCGGCATCGATCGCGGCCATGCACCCGGAGCCCGCCGCAGTCACCGCCTGGCGGTAGACGCGGTCCTGGACGTCCCCCGCCGCGAAGACCCCGGGGATGGTCGTCCGCGTCCCGTCCTGAGTCTTCAGATAGCCTTGCTCGTCCATATCGAGCTGCCCCCGGAAGATCCCCGTGTTGGGACTGTGGCCGATGGCAATGAAGAGCCCGCTCACTTTCAGCTCTGACTGTTCCTCAGTGCCTACTTGCTTGAGCCTGACCCCACTCACACCTTGGTCGGTCCCCAGGATCTCCTCAACCACCGTGTTCCACCGGAAGGCGATCTTGGAATGCTTCTGCGCCCGGTCCTGCACGATTTTCGACGCCCGCAGCTTGTCCCGTCGGTGAATCACCGTCACCTTGCTGCACAGATTGGCAAGGTAGAGGGCCTCCTCCAGAGCGGAGTCCCCGCCCCCTACGACCGCCACGTCCTGGCCCTTGAAGAAGTAGCCGTCACAGGTGGCACACGTAGAGACCCCGCGACCCATGAACTGCTTCTCCGACGGGAGTCCGAGCAGATTGGCCGAGGCGCCCGTGGCAACGATGAGGGCCTTGGCGTGATAGACCTCACCCTCCGCCTCGATGCGGAAGGGGCGTGTGGCAAGGTCCACCTTGGTCGCGGCTCGCTGCACGATCTTGGTCCCGAACCGCTCGGCCTGCTTGCGCATCTCTTCCATAAGGTCGGGTCCCATGACCCCGTCCCGGAACCCGGGATAGTTCTCGACCATCGTGGTCAGGGTGAGCTGCCCACCTGGTTCCGGACCCGCCAAGAGCACGGGGGCAAGATTCGCCCGAGCCGCGTAGATGGCCGCCGTATACCCGGCGCCACCAGCCCCGAGAATCAGCACATTGACTGGGTCCATATAGTCTCCCTCACAAGATGAATCATCTGCGGATCATCCCCGGTGCTCCCCGGGTGCCGTCCATCTCTCCTACGAGCACCCCTCGACTGCACATCCTTCCGCCGCGCCTCAGAATGTGCGCAGGCGCCTCCAACAGTCTGCTCGACGAGCGACTGGCGGTATGTCACAGTGTGCGCGAGGACGCCGTCGAATGCCCTGTCCAACGAGCGGAGGGAGGAGTTTGGGCGGTCGGTCCGAGCGGACCCGGCGACGCTGAGGCTGCTCGGAGCGAGCGAGCAGACTGTCCGAGGCAGAAGCACTGGAAAGAAGCCCTAGACACACTCCACTACGCGTCCCGCTCGATCGGAAAGCCCATGCCCGCCCAGCCGTTGGTGCCCCCTTCAAGGTTGAACAGCTTGCTTCGCCCCACCGCCGCCGCAACCTCGCAGGCCACGGCGCTCCTGATCCCTTCGGCGCAGACAAAGATGACGTTATCGCGGTCCAACACCTCTTGCGCCTTGGCAATCAGGGTATTCAAGGGGACATGCCGTGCACCCGGCAGATGGCCCTGGGCCCACTCAGCAGGTTCCCGAACGTCGATGAGCTGGAAGTCCCCGCTCTCCAGCATCCCCTTGGCTTGTTCCGGAGTAATTCGCTCGAAGGGTTCCTTCTCGTCCATCATCTCAGCCGCTGTCATCCTCGCACCTCACTCCCCCGTGGGAGGGTGGCTGGCCCCGGAACCTCTAAGGGCAAATCAAGCCGGTCCCCCCATTCCGCCCACGATCCAAGATAGTTCCGTACCTTCGGATATCCGAGCATCTTCAAGACGAGATAGGTCTGGGCCGACCGATAGCCGCCGTGACAGTAGCAGATGACTTCCTTATCCGGAGTCACACCCTGGACTCGGTACATCTCGGCGAGGTCCGCCGGCGCTTTCAGCCGCCCGTCCGATGTCAGGTTCTGCACAAATTCGATATGCACGGCCCCGGGGATGCATCCCCCACGGGCCGCCCGACGTTCTGTTCCACAGTACTCCGTGCGCCGCCGAGTGTCCAGGATGACGACATCCGGACGATTCAAGCGCTCGAGGATATCCTGGGCGGTTGCCAGGCAGTCCCAGTCCACTACCAGCGGGTAGGTCGAGGGTTGCGGCACCGTCGCTGCCGTGGTGACCGGTGCGCCCTGCCGGACCCACTCGCCGTATCCTCCATGCAGCACCTGCACCCGTTGATGCCCGAGATGGGTGAGAAGCCAGTAGCCGCGCGCGGCCCGCTGCCCCGTGTCCTGGTCGTAGAAGACCACCGCCTGCTCCGGCCGGACCCCGCGCAGCTCGAGGAGCCGACAGATAAGCCACTGAAAGGCACGAAGCGGGGCCTCCGTGGTGTCATGCAGACTCACGCCGTAAAGGTCCCAGTGGACCGCCCCCGACAGGTGTCCCTGCGCGTACTCCTCAGCAGGGCGCGTATCGACGATGACGAGGTCCGGGCTCCCGAGCCGTCCGACGAGGTGCTCCGGCTCGATCAGCAGCTCCGGGTGTTGAAAGTGAAAGGCCACCTCCACAGGACCCACCACGCTTTCCGTGGAAGCGAAGAGGGATGCCCCTCTGGCATCCCCCCCTTGGACAACAGACACGCGTCAGCCCCCGCCTGCGCCTTATCCGTTCTTGCGCTGGGCCACGGGGGCGTCGGGATGTTTGTCGAAATACTCGGCGTTCTTCTGTGTGTAGGAAGCCCACTGCTCGGGGACCGCACTTTCTTCAAAGATGGCAGTCACCGGACACTCCGGCTCGCAGGCCCCACAATCGATGCATTCGTCCGGCTTGATGTAGAGTTGATCCTCACCTTCGTAAATGCACTCCACCGGACACACATCCACGCAGGCGCGGTCCTTGACCCCGATGCAAGGCTCCGCGATGATGTAGGTCATGCTCTGCTCCTCCCCCTTCCCTGGCCCTAAGCCTGGATGCGGTTTCCTTCCTAACACGTCCGGTTCCATGCGTCAAGAATGATCCCCGAACATGCGGGAGAACGTTGTCAGCGGTTAAGCCACCTGCTACCCTTGCCCGCCAAGGAGGCGTGGTAGTGGCACCTCACTGGCATAGGACGGAAGAAGAGCGGTCCTGGCGGCCCGGGGGGTCTCTACCCCGCGACCACGAGACCCTCAGCCCAACCCTCTTAGACCTCATCCGAAAGGAAGCCTCCCCAGAGAGGCGGGTGATCGAGGTGGGCTGCGGCACCGGTCGCCTCACCTTTGTCCTTGCCCCCCTGTTCCAGAAGATCATCGCGCTGGACTGGTCCGA
>JBHIAD010000147.1:0-3981 GCA_046758405.1 Methylomirabilales bacterium (SeqCode) | reverse complement strand
CATCTTCCCTACCCGCGCCCGCTCGATCATCCCCCGGGCCTCCCGAGCGATCTCTGTCAGGGTCTTCAGATGGCAATCAGGAATCACCGGCGTGATCAGTCCCTCCTCCCGGGCCACGGCGACGCCGATATTGACCCGATCGTGCATCTGGACGGTCTCCCCGGCGTAGGAGGCGTTCATGTCAGGAAATTCCACCAACGCGAGGGCGGCCGCCTTGACCAGCATGTCGGTGACCGAGACCTTTCCCTGCTCCCCTCTGGCGGCGTTCAAGGTCCTTCGGAGCGCCAGGGCCTCCCCCATGTCGATGTCCACAGTCACGTAGAAGTGCGGAGCCTGCTGCTTGCTTTCGGTCATCCGCCGCGCGATCGTCTGTCGAATCCGGGTGAGCGGGCGAGCCTCGGCGCCCAGCCGAGGGACCGCGGTCACTTTGGCCGGCGTGGCGGTCTCGGCAAAACGTTCCACGTCCTCCCGTATGATCCGCCCGCCGGGGCCGGTCCCCCGGACCTGGGCGACCTCGACGCTGAGCTCCCGGGCTACCTTACGGGCAAGGGGTGAGGCACTGGTACGCCCCTCCTTCGGAGGTGCGGTCGGCGGCGCCGGAGTCTCCCGGTGCGCGGCGGCCGGAGCAGCAGCCTGCGTTCGCGGAGCCTGCTTCCGGGACGGTGCGGTCTCGGCGGCGTCGGCCTCATCGGGCGCGGCGATGATGGCAATCGCCTCTCCCACGGGAACCGTCTGCCCCTCGGGGGTCAGGATCTTGCGCAGGATACCGGAGGCGTACGCCTCCACCTCGACCGTCACCTTCGTCGTCTCGATCTCCGCCAGGATCTCGCCGCGCCTGACCGCCTCGCCCTCCTGCTTGCGCCACTTGAGGATGGTTCCCTCGGTCATGTCATAGCCCATCTTGGGCATCACGACCTCAGTTGCCACCATCAACTCCCTTTCTCTGCCCCTCCCCGCTGGTTCCGGCTCGGCGACCGGAGGCCCTGCCCTCGCGGGCAGACGCACCGAGGAGGGGACGGCCCCTCTCCCTGAAGCGCGGAGGAGGTCGGTGCCCGAGGGCTACGAGACGCCTGCCCGTGCAAACAGCCGACGCGCGCCCTCCAGAACCCGCTCCACGTCGGGAATTGCTGTCTGCTCTAGCGACCTGTTGTAGGGCATCGGGACCTCGACCGCCGCCACCCGCTCGATGGGGTAGTCCAGGTCATCGAAGGCCTGCTCGACGATCTGGCTTTCGATCTCGGCCCCGACTCCGTAGGATCGCCATGACTCCTCGGCGATCAGGGCCCGGTTGGTCTTCCGAACCGAGGTCACCAGCGTCGGCACGTCGAGGGGACGAAGGGTGCGGAGATCGATCACCTCGGCTTCGATTCCCTCCTGATGCAGCCGCTCGGCCGCCTCGAGGAGGACTGTGGTCATCTTGGCGTACCCGATCAGGGTCACGTCCTTCCCGCTGCGCTTCACCTCGGCCGCACCGATCGGGATCGTGTATTCCCCCTCCGGCACTTCGCCCCGGACCCGGTACAGCAGGGCGTGCTCGACCACCAGGACCGGGTCGCCGCCGCGGATCGCGCTCTTCAACAGTCCCTTGGCGTCCTTGGGGGTGGCCGGGGCAACCACCTGCAGGCCCGGGATGTGGGCAAAGAGGACTTCGAGGTTCTGAGAATGGGTCGCCGCGAGCTGCGCCCCTGCACCCGTAACCGCCCGGATGACCACGGGACAGGACGCCTGCCCCCCGAACATGTATCGGATCTTTGCTGCGTGGTTAATGATTTGATCGGCAGCGAGGAGGGCAAAGTTGATGGTCATGAGCTCCGGGACGGGTCTGAGACCCCCTAGGGCCGCGCCCACCGCCACCCCGACGATCCCTCCCTCGGAGATTGGGGTGTCGATCACCCGCTTCTCCCCGAAATCCTGCAGGAGGCCGGCGGTGACACCATAGGCCCCGCCATAGGCACCGACATCCTCCCCCAGGATGAGGATCCGCTCATCGCGGATCATCTCCTCACGGAGGGCCTGGTTGAGTGCTTCACGGAACGTGAGAGTCGGCATCACGGCCCTCCCTGATCAGGAGTGTGCGTACACATCCTCGGTGAGAGAGGTGAGCGCAGGGTCTGGGCTCTCCTCGGCGAACTGGACCGCCTCGGCGATGATCTCGTCCGCCTCCCGTTCAATCCGCTCGACGTCCGCGTCCTTCAAGAGCTTTTCCTGCTCGAGGCGACGGCGGAAGAGGAGAATCGGGTCGCGCTCCTTCCACTCCTCGGCCTCGCTCTTGTCCCGGTAGAGCACCGGGTCGGCCATGGAGTGCCCCCGGAATCGGTAGGTGAGCGCCTCGACAAAGCCCGGCCCTTTGCCCTCACGGGCGTGGGTGACGGCCCGCAGGACCGCGTCCCGGACAGCCAGGATGTCCTGCCCGTTCACCTGCTCACCGGGGATATCATACGCCGCGGCCTTCCGGACCATCTCCCGCACGGCCGAGCAGCGGTGCACCGCCGTCCCCATCCCGTATAGATTGTTCTCGCAGAGGAAGACGACGGGTACCTTCCACACGCTCGCCATGTTGAGGGCCTCGTGAAAGTACCCATTGTTCGTCGCCCCGTCCCCGAAGATGCAGAGGACGACCTGGTCGCGATCAAGGTACTGGCTCACCAGGGCAAGACCCACTGCGATCGGCAGGTGCGCCGCGACAATCGCCCACCCTCCGTAGAGGCCGATGTTGGCATCGAAGAAGTGCATGGACCCACCGCGGCCCTTGCAGATGCCGGTCACCTTGCCTTCGAGCTCCGCCATGAGCCGTTTGACATCGGCCCCCTTGGCGATGGCGTGGCCATGGTCCCGGTAGTGGGTGATCAGGGCATCCCCCTCCTCCAGGGCCGCCACGGCGCCGACCGCGACTGCCTCCTGGCCATTGTAGAGGTGAAGAAAACCCGCCACCTTGGCCCGGGCGTAGAGCTCCGCCGCCTTGTCCTCGAACTTCCGGATGAGGAGCATCTGGCGCAGAAACTCCAGCAGGGTCTTCCGGTCCAGGCCGCTCTCAGCGACCCGGGTCCCTACGCCTCCTCCCATGCCTACTCCTCCCCTCTCCGATTGCAACCGCCGGCCTCTTCGACCAGCGCTCCCCCGGGTCACCGCGCTCCATCCCCCGCCGTCAGGCCCCGAACTTCGTCAGCCGGCCGGCGTTCGCCAAGGCCAGGGGCATGAGCTCTTTCCCCAAAAGGTGCCCCAGACCTCCTCCCGCGCACGCGCGCTCCGAAAATTCCGGCACTCCGTCGGGACGACAGGTGCGGGAATAGAGGAGCACCGGCACGGGGTGCCAGCTGTGGGCCCGCAGCACGGCGGGAGTGGAGTGATCACCCGTCACCACGATCACGTCCGGATCGAGCTTCAACAGTGCCGGGAGACGTGTATCCACCTCCTCAATGATGCGGACCTTTTGGTCGAAATCGCCATCCTCGCCGGCCGCGTCGGTTCCCTTGACGTGAAAGAAGAAGAAATCGTAACTGGGGTAGTGCTGCTCAAGCGTCCGGAACTCGTCCGCTACCGTCGTCCCCGTCTTGAGCGTCTCCATCCCGGCCAGCTTGGCCAGACCACGATACATCGGATAGACTGCCACAGCCGCCGCCCTGAGTCCATAGAGGTCACGGTAGGTCGGGAGATTTGGGTGCCTTGCGAACCCGCGGAGCAGGACCATGTTCGCCTGCGGCTGGTCCCGGAGCACCTGGCGGGCCTCGCTGACGAACGCATTGACCCGCTCCGCGGTCCTGGCCGCCTCCGGGGACAGGGGTCGCACCGCAAAGGGATGACGCCCCACCTGCTGGGGGTCCGTCTCGCTCAGGGCATCCGAGAGTCCCTTCCCTCGGAGGAGGAGGACGAAGCGATGCTCTTTCACGGGGCGAACATGGATCTCCACCCCGGGGAGCTCGATCCTGTCGAGCCTCTCCGCCAGCTCCCCCTGGGCGTAGCGCTCCTCCGGTCCGGCCGTCG
>JBHIAD010000146.1:0-3984 GCA_046758405.1 Methylomirabilales bacterium (SeqCode) | reverse complement strand
ATTGCCATCGCCGTGGCGCTCGCCTTTGGGCTGGGGAGTCGCGAAGTCGCGGGGCGCGAAGTGGAGCGGTGGGTCCGGTCCGTGAAGGGTTCCGAATCGTCCAAGCGTTAGCAGGTAGAAAAAGAAGAAAAGGCAACCCGGTCCAGGGAGAACCGGACTCTCGGCGGGCTGGTGACCCGCGTTGGATTCGAACCAACGACACCCTGCTTAAAAGGCAGGTGCTCTGCCAACTGAGCTAGCGGGTCACGCTACGGATTCTGCCTGGTTCTCCGGGGGGAGTCAACCCTGATCTGGCCCGATGTGACCAGGGACCTCCATCCGCCTGGGTGTGATCCGCTGGGGTGTTCGGTTCATCGAGGTCTCAAACATATTGCACTCGCTTCAGGTCTGCCTCGTCGGTCGTGCTGTGCCCTGATTGTGTCTGGATTTCGGACAGAGTGGCGATTGTGCCCCAGTTGGGTGCGCACGCTGTCCCTCTACGTCCATCTCTCGGACCTCTAAATAGCGTTTCCTGTGGAGTCGGGGGGATGAGCCCTTCGCCGCCCTCCTTTGGCATGTTGATTGCCCCAATTGAAGGCGGCAAGTCTGTATCGCTACAGATAATCGGCGGTGCGGGGGCACCCGGGGGAGGGAACGCCTAGGGCTTGCTGGTGCGATCCCCGAGGGAGGATGGGGGAGAAAGCGGTCGCGCCCAGGACGAGGATGGAAGGAGGTCCCAGGTCCCATGATTGTCGAATATCTTTTCCTTGGCCCGAGTGGCGAGGTCCTCTGCGATCTCCAAGAGATCCGCGAGTACGTGGAGCAGCATTACCGCGACCTCCGTCCCTGTGTCCGGTGCGGCTGCTACTTGATACCCGCCGACCATCCTCGTCGGTTCCTTTTCCGCTTTTACCGCTGTGCTAACAGCATTTGCGCTGCTTCTCTCAGGACCTTCAGGTTTTGGCCAACGTGGCTCCGACGAGTGGCTTAGGCCGCTCCTTCCGGTGACGACGTCGCTGAGTCTCCGCGTCGGTCCCCAGCGGGACTGTCGGACCGGGCAATTGCCCGCGCACTCGCGACGGGAGGGTAAAACCTCCTACCGCACCAGAGGAGACTCTCCGCCCGGAGGCCCGCCCTTGGAAGGCTGGTAGAAGGGGTTGGCGCCAGCGGCATGGTCGGTGGTGTCGATGATCTGACGGATCTCGGGGACCGCCTCCTTGATCATCACCTCAATCCCGTGTTTCAGGGTCACATCCGCCATCCCGCACCCCTGGCAGCCACCGCCGAGGGCGATATAGGCAGTGTCGTGCTTGACGTCAAGGAGCGCCACGGGACCACCGTGCATCGCTACGCCCGGATTGATCTGTTCGTCGATCACCTGCTGCACGGCCTTCGCCCTGGGGTCGGTCCACAGGGGGTTCGGGTTGTCGAAGGTGAAGCCAGCTCCGTGAAGACCGTCGACCAGGTCGAGCGTTGCGCCCTTGAGCTTGGGTGCGCTCTCGGAGTCGATGAGGACCGGGAAGCCGCCAGCGTCGATGACCGCGTCCGTGATCTCCCGCTCCTTCTCGTCCACGAAGGCGAGATCGTACCTAAAGCCACCGGGGCCGCGCCCCTTAATCGCCACGCGCAGGGCCAGCCCCTTCTGATTCTCGGCTTGCATCAGCCCGAGGATCTTGTTCTTGGCCGCATCCGTGATCGTCAGCATCGGTTCCTCCACCTAGGCTTACCGCCCTCCTTGGTTCGACATCGCACTCCCCTACCGGCCCTTGACCCGCTATTTCATCCTAGGCACAAGAGGCGGGGGATGTCAACCGGAGGCTTCTCATCTGGAAGGTCTCATGACCCCCGATGGGGCGCCTGTGCTCAGGTAATGATGAATGCGAGCCGTCGATGCGCCTCCCGGAGCGCCGCCTCGACCCCCTCAGGGCTCTGGTCGCGGGCGAAGATAAATCCGAGGTACTTGGCCCCCTCCGGCAAGGGGACGACCTCGTGCCCCAGGGGGATGGTGAGCCGGATCTCCTCGATCCCTGAGACGGCTTTGGCCTCCTCCTGGCCCCGGACCTCACGGAGGATCCCGGCCCGCGGGATCGGAATCATCATCACCCCGGCCGCGCGCTGCTCTCGCTGGAAGGAGTCCACATCGAGCCCCAGGGCGTGTCGCAGAATCAGCTCTTCGAGGGAGACACCGTCGCTGAAGCGCAGCGTGCGAGAGCAGAGACCCCCGATGGAGCGGGGGGCGATCTCCAAGATCCAGGGACCCGCGTCGTTGACTCGGAGCTCCGCATGCACAGGTCCCTCCTGGAGTCCGAGGGCGGCCACGGCCTCCGCGGTGTGGGCGGTGACCGCCTCCTGCACCGGAGCCGGGAGGCGCGATGGGGTGACATAGATCGTCTCTTCGAAGAGGGGTCCCTCCAGGGGGTCGGGTTTGTCGAAGAGGGCCAGCACCCGGAGTGTGCCCTTGGACAGGAGCCCTTCCAGGGCCACCTCGACACCCGGGACGAAGGCCTCCACCAGGATCTGCTGGGCCAGGTTCCCTCCCTGAGCGGCGACCTCCAGCCCCCGCAGGATGCCGGCGACCCGGCGGAAGGCCTCGACGAACTCGACCGGATTGTCGGCGCGGATGACGCCACGACTGGCGGAGAGGAAGAGAGGCTTGAGGACGCACGGGAAGGGTACCCTGGCTGCCACAGTAGCCGGATCTTCCTCAACAGAGCACCGCGTGAACCGTGGCGAGGGAACGCCACCTTCCGCCAAGACCTCCCGCATGCGGTGCTTGTTCCGGGCGGCGGAGACGGCGCCCACGGGGTTGTGGGGGAGCCCCAGGGCCGCCGAGGCCATGGCGGCGAGGATCACGCCATCCTCATCGGCCGCGACCACGGCACGGATCGGATAGGTCTTGGCGAACTCGACGACGGCGCGCGACGCCTCTTCCGGCGCCAGGAAATTCAGGGTGAGGTGGCCCCCCGGATTCGCTTGCGAGAGGACCTGCGGGCGGTCGGATCCGACTGCCACAGGCACGCCGAGCCGCCGGGCCGCCTCCAGGAAGGCACTGGCCCGGTAGGTGGCGGTGGTCATGAGGAGCAGCAGGCGATGCATGCCTTCCGGTCTTACGGGGAACTCTAGAGCGAGAGCTGCTACAGCATCCCCCAGGCCTTCAGGGAAGGAGTCGGCAACATTAGGGTCTGATCGCGCTCGGCCCCGGTGGAGACGATCGAGATGTCCCGCTCCAGGATCGTCGCCAGCCGGTCCAGGAAGGTGCGGCACCGTTTCGGCAGCTCCGACAGGCTCCGCACGCCGATGGTGCTCTCCTGCCAGCCCTCCAGCTCTTCATACTCGGGCTCGCAGGCTGCGGCCACCTCGGTCTCGTTGGGAAAGGCGGTGAGACGCTCGCCCCGGTAGCGGTAGGCCCGGCAGATCCGGATGGTGGGGAAGGTATCCAGGACGTCCAGTTTGGTCAGGGCAATGGTGCTGAGCCCGTTCACGCGGACGGCGAAGCCGAGGGCCACCGCGTCGAGCCAGCCGCATCGCCGCGGTCGTCCCGTGGTCGCCCCGTACTCCATCCCCCGCCTTCGGAACTCCTCCCCGGCGGCGCCGCTGATCTCGGTGGGGAAAGGGCCCTCCCCCACCCGGGTGGTGTAGGCCTTGGTCACGCCCAGTACGCCGTCGATTCGGGTGGGGCCCACGCCGGTGCCGGTGCACGCCCCCCCGGCAGTGGCGCTGGAGGAGGTGACGTACGGGTAAGTGCCCATATCCACGTCGAGCAGGGTCCCCTGGGCGCCCTCGAAGAGGACTTTGTTTCCCGCCGCCATAAAGTCCTCTAGGACGGCGGAGGCGTCCACTAGGAAGTCCCACACCTGGGCGAAGTGCTCGAGTTGTTCCCGGTAGACTTGTTCTAGGTCCAGGTCGGCCAGGGCACTTCCGGGAGCCGCTCGGGCCTTGTATTCATCGAGATTCAGCTTCAGGCGCCGGCGGAAGGTCTCGGGGTGGTTCAGGTCCCCGATCCGA
>JBHIAD010000145.1:0-4028 GCA_046758405.1 Methylomirabilales bacterium (SeqCode) | reverse complement strand
TTCGATCTCAACAATGCTCAAACCCTTGCCACCCACCTGAACGTCTTTGCCGCCTTCACGCCCCAGCTCCCGGCTGCGTACCGCCGGTGTGACATTCTCTTTCTGGCCAATATCGACCCGGACCTTCAGCAGCAGGTCCTCGATCAGGTAGGAGGTTGCCGGCTCGTGGCCGCGGATACCATGAACTTCTGGATCGAGGGGAAGTCCGAATCCCTCCGGAAGACGATCGAGGGTGTGCAGGTGCTGTTGATCAACGATGGCGAAACCCGCATGCTGGCGGGAGAGCCGAATCTGGTGAAGGCGGCCAAGAAGATCCTGGCGTGGGGGCCGCGATCGCTGATCATCAAGCGGGGGGAGCACGGGGTCCTTGCCTTCGCGGATGGGGGATGCTTCGCCGCGCCGGCCCTCCCCCTCGAAGAGGTCTTCGATCCGACGGGGGCCGGTGACTCCTTCGCCGGCGGCTTCCTGGGCTACCTGGACAACACCAAGAACTTCGGCTCAGCCGATATCCGTCGGGCCGTGGTCATGGGCTCGGTCATGGCGTCGTTCGCCGTGGAGGCCTTCTCCCTCAACCGGCTCAAGGAGCTCTCCTACCCGGAGATCGAAGCTCGCTACCGGCAATTCCGCGCCCTCACCCACTTCGAGGACCTCTAGGCGGGCGGGCGTCCTTCCGCCCTGTGAGGTCGGCTCCGTGACGGTCGGGAGCCGGACAAAGCGGGCGGTCCGCCGCCTGGGGCTGGTCGATTCCACCCAGATGGTCCCACCGTGTAACTCGATGAGGCGCCTGGGCAGCCGCGCTGCCTGCTTGGACCGGTCGTGTGTGGCCTGCCCGCAGTGGGTCTTGGCCTCACCGGCGCGGTGGCCTATAATAAAAGGTTGGACCGAACGGTTCGGCGGCCAGCGCCACGGGAGCAACATGGCCAGGAATGCCATCGTCATCCGGGGGGCCCGGGAGCACAATCTCCGGTCGATCAACCTGGAGATCCCAAGGGATCATCTCGTGGTGATTACCGGCGTCTCTGGTTCCGGGAAGTCTTCGCTCGCCTTTGACACCATCTATGCCGAGGGGCAGCGACGCTACGTCGAGTCCCTTTCCGCGTATGCCCGCCAATTCCTCGAACAGATGGACAAGCCCGATGTGGACCTGATCGAGGGCCTGAGCCCGGCAATCTCCATCGAGCAAAAGACAACGGGCAAGAACCCACGCTCCACCGTGGCCACCGTCACCGAGGTCTACGATTACCTGCGCCTTCTCTTTGCCCGGGTGGGGAAGCCGGTCTGCTACCGATGCGGGCGGTCCATCACTTCGCAGACCGTTCAGCAGATCGTGGACCAGCTCCTCGGGTTGCCCACGGGGACGCGGGTGCAGGTCCTGGCCCCTGTGGTGCGAGGCCGGAAGGGAGAGTACCGCCACATCTTCGTCCAATCACGACGGGAAGGGTTCGTGCGGGTCCGGGTGGATGGCCGGCTCCGCGACCTCGACGAGACCATCGAGCTCGACAAGAACAAGAAGCACACGATCGAAGTGGTGGTCGATCGCCTGGTCATTGACGCGACCGTCCGGTCCCGGCTGGCGGATGCCGTGGAGCTCGCCCTGCGCCACGCCGAAGGGATCGTGACGGTGAATCTCGTGGATGGAGCGCGAGGGAAGGACCTCACCTTCTCCGAGCACTTGGCCTGCATTCAGTGCGGCGTCAGCTATCCGGAGATCAGTCCCCGCGTCTTCTCCTTCAATAACCCCCATGGGGCCTGTCCCCATTGCGGAGGTCTCGGGACGGTCCTCGAGGGACACGCCCTTTCCCGCAGAGGCGCAGCGGATCTCGCGGGGCTTGCTGGGAACCTCGAGCTGCTTGACCGACGCTACAAGGCGACCGGGTCTCACCGGGTCCGGGAGGAGATTGAAACGTATGTGGACCGACTTTACGCCTTGCAGCCCTGTCCGGCCTGCGGCGGCAGCCGGTTGCGCCGGGAGTCGCTGGCGATCAAGGTCACTGGGCTCTCCATCGCCGAGGTAACCCGATTCTCGGTGGGGGAGGCGCGGACCTTTTTCGGGGACCTGAAGCTCGGGGAGAAGGATCAGGAGATCGCACGCCGCATCCTCAAGGAGATCCGGGAGCGCCTGGGATTCCTGGTGAATGTCGGCCTGGATTACCTGACGCTCGACCGGACTGCTGCGACCCTCTCGGGGGGAGAGGGCCAGCGGATTCGTCTGGCGACGCAGATCGGGTCGAGTCTCGTGGGGGTCCTGTACATCCTGGACGAACCCAGCATTGGCCTGCATCAGCGGGACAACGTCCGGCTCCTGAACACGCTGAAGCGGCTTCGAGACCTCGGGAACACCGTGATCGTGGTGGAGCATGATGAGGAGACCATCCGGGCCGCCGATTACGTCATCGACCTCGGCCCTGGCGCGGGGGTGGAGGGCGGACGGGTCGTCGCGGCGGGGACTCCGAGGCAGATCATGGCGCACAAGGGGTCCTTGACGGGTCAATACCTCTCCCGCCGGCTGACCATTCCCACCCCGAAGGTCCAGCGCCCCCCCACGGGCCTCTACCTCACCATCGTGGGAGCCCGGGAGCACAATTTGAAGGGGATTGAAGTAGAGATCCCGATGGGACTTTTCACCTGTGTGACGGGGGTCTCCGGTTCCGGCAAGAGCACCCTGGTCCAGGAGATTCTTCGCCGGGCCCTCGCGGTTGAGCTGTACGGCGCGCGCGAGCAACCCGGGGCCCACGATAAGATCCTGGGGGTCGAGTATCTGGACAAGGTCATCGACATCGACCAGGCGCCCATCGGGCGCACCCCCCGCTCCAACCCGGCGACGTACACGGGGGTATTCAGCTTCATTCGGGAGCTCTTCGCCTTGACCCCCGAAGCGCGAATGCGGGGGTATAGGCCGGGCCGGTTCTCCTTCAATGTCAAGGGCGGGCGCTGCGAGGCGTGCGAGGGGGACGGCATCCTCCGAATCGAGATGCACTTCCTGCCGGATGTCTCCGTGACCTGTGAGGTCTGCCATGGACGTCGGTATAACCGGGAGACCCTGGAAATCCTGTTCAAGGGCAAGAGCATCGCCGATGTCCTGGCGATGACCGTTGACGAGGCCTTGGCCTTCTTCGCCCACATCCCGCGGGTGGCCGAGAAGCTGCGGACCCTCCACGATGTGGGGCTCGGCTACATCACGCTCGGACAGCCGGCCACCACCCTGTCCGGGGGGGAGGCCCAGCGGGTCAAATTGAGTAAGGAGTTAAGCAAGCGGGGGACCGGGCGCACCCTCTACCTCCTGGATGAGCCGACCACCGGCCTGCACTTCCACGACATCGGTCAACTCCTGACGGTGCTGCACCGATTGGCGGACGCCGGCAACACCATCGTGGTCATCGAACACAACCTGGAGGTCATCAAAACCGCGGACTGGATCATCGACCTGGGCCCCGAAGGGGGCGAGGCCGGGGGGTACGTGGTGGCCACCGGGACGCCGGAGGAAGTGGCCCGGGTCAAGGGCTCGTACACCGGCCAGTTCCTCCGGCGGGTCTTCGCCTAGATCCCGCAAGCAGAGCCGGGCAGCGGGGCGCCGGAATCACCCCGTCGGTCCCGGTCTGCTACTTGGCTTAGAGGGTGTTTACATCGACCCCGTTGAGGATCGCCGAAACCCTGCCTGGCGAGGTGTCGGTGCCGTCCGCGACGCGGACCCAGGAAAAGCCCGCCGGGTACCTGGGGGTGTTCTCCATCAGGTCCTCAAGGGTAGCCGTGATGTTGCCGGTGAGGACTATTGTGTACGATTGGTTCGCCGCGACATCCGAAGCGAAATCCAATGCCAGCGCCGCGCGGGCCGAGTCCAGCGTCGCCCTTGACGCGGCGTTCCGCGCCTGCTCGGTCAGGTTCACGTAGCGTGGGATGGCGATCCCGGCCAGGAGCCCGATCAGGATCAGGATGATCACCAGCTCGATCAAGGTGAAGCCCCGTTCATCACGGAATATCCGGTAGAGCGTCATCTCTCTCACCTCCTCTCGTCAGAGTGTTTACCTGTT
>JBHIAD010000144.1:0-4033 GCA_046758405.1 Methylomirabilales bacterium (SeqCode) | reverse complement strand
GCCCGGGGCCCGGTGGTTACCGGGCGCGGGCTCGGGGCTGACGGTCGAGGCCATCGGGCTCTTCCGGGCAGTGCTGGCCGACGCACTGCATGCAGCCTTCGTGGCGGCGGCCGTCATGGCCCTGATCGCCATGGCATCGGCCTACTTCTTTCCGGATGGACGGCCCCAGCCAGCCCGGGTCCCGAGGGAAGGATCGATCCCGTAGGAGGGGAGTCTCGTGGTCCGCGACATCATGAGCCATATCTGGAAGCATCCCCTTTCAGAAGTGGAGGGGGAGGACGGCCTGGTCGTCGCGATCGTGGACCGGATCTACTGCTTGCACCGGGGCCGCCTGTATCGGATCGCCGAGCGGGGGGGCCTGGTCCTCACGCTCTGCATCCACGAAGGCCGGCTGTACGACGCGGGCCGATACATGCGGGTGTGCGATACCCTGGCCGACAAGGAGGTCGCCGAGCGGCCTCACTGGATCCTCTCCCTCTGCTCCCACCAAGGTCAACTCTATGACGCGGGCAGCTACAACGGGGTCTGGGAGACCCTCGGAAATCGTCCGGTCGCGGAACGCGGGGTCTCGGTCCACACCTTGTGCGACCACGAGGGGACCCTCTTTGACGGCACCGCGGGCGGGCACATCTACGAGACCCTGGCGGGGAGCAAGGTCGCCCATCGGGGCGATGAGGTGCTCACCCTCTGTTCCCACGCGGGGGGTCTCTTCGACGCCGGAGAGGATGGGGCGATTCATGAAACCCTGACGGGGCGGTGCGTCGCGACCCGACCTGGGCCGGTCCTTTCACTCTGCTCGCACCAGGGGACCCTCTATGACGGGGAGGCGGTCGGCCTGATCCGCGAGACGCTCTCCAACCGTCAGGTTGCCGACCGGGAGTTCCCGGTCACCGTCCTCATTTCGCACGCGGCGACTCTGTACGATAGCGGGCCCCATGGGTCGATCTACCGGACGCTGGAGAGCCGCGAGATCCTCTACGGCCGCAAGGCGGTCATGGTCATGGCGAGCCCGCCCCCCGACCTCTTCCAGGAACTCCTGGCCCGCGGCACCCCCGTCTGATGTACTCGCATCCGGAGGGCATCTCTGCCTCGAACGCTCTATGGTTTTATGAGACCCTGACGGGACGCGTGGTGGTACTTCCCAAATCCTCCAGTCAAAAGCCCGGCTGACGCCCGCCAAGTGGGCAAGACATCAAAGGCTGGTCTTCTCACTCCTGTGTGGTCCTGTGCCTCTGATCATCTTGACTTGACATGGGTATGAGAAACAGGCTACAATAGTCATACTTTGTATTACATATCAAGGAGGTGGTGACCGTGGGGACACGCAAGCTTGTGACCATTTCGCTTCCGCCGCCGCTCCTGAAGCAGGCCGAGCAAATAGCGCGGCGGGAGAATCGCACGAAATCCGAACTGCTCCGAGAGGCGCTCCGTTTTTACGTTGCCACCCGAGAAATCCGGAAGCGGGCGTCTCGAGAGCAGCTCTTCGCGCTGATCGACCAGATCCAAGCCCGAACAAAGCGAATGCCTCCGAAGGAGATCCGCAAGGTTATCCGGGAGGCGATCCAAGCGGCTCGGCGTGAAAAGGCTCGCGCCACGGCATGAGGGCAGTCCTCGATACGAACGTGGTGATCTCGGCCACGCTCATTCGGGGGGGCAATGAAGATCGCATCCTTCGCGCATGGCGGCGTGGCGCGTTCGAATTGGTCCTTTCGCCCCAGATCCTAGAGGAGATGGGGCGCGCCCTCTTCTACGGGAAGCTCCAGAGGCTTCAATGGTTGAGGGAGGAGGAGATTATTTCGCTGCTTCAGGCATTGGCTCAGGAATCCGTGCTCGTTTCGGGAAGGGTGCGCGTGGCAGCCAGCCGTGATCCGGAGGACAATAAATTCCTCGCGGCCGCGATCGAAGGGCAGGCCCGACATGTGGTGACGGGGGATAAGGATTTGCTCGCGGTGCAGACGTATCGCGGCATCCGGCTTATCACGCCGGCTGCTTTTATTCGGATTCTCCGGAGGGCGGGGTAGCGGCGAGATGTTTTTGACAGTGGGCCCCATGGGTCGATCTACCGGACGCTGGAGAGCCGCGAGATCCTCTACGGCCGCAAGGCGGTCATGGTCATGGCGAGCCCGCCCCCCGACCTCTTCCAGGCCCTCCTGGCCCGCGGCACCCCCGTCTGATGTACTCGTCCGCGAATCAGCGCAAATCAGGGTCGGGTCTTAAATCTTGATATGAGTGACATCGCGTGGGGTGGGGTCAGAGCTGGACCAGGGGACTGAACTGCCACACACCCAAGGACTCTGGGGATGATCGGTACTATAGTCGGTACGATGATCGGTATCATGTTCGGTACCATCAGAGAGGGCCAGCAAACTGTGGGCTATTCCCGGCGGGCCGCAGCTTCGTACACGCGTTTCCGGTGCAGGATCGCCAGGATCCACACCTCCTGCCGGACGATCTTGTAGACCACCCGGTAGTCGCCCACCCGGAGCTTCCAATAGCCTCGGAGCGAGGCCCGGAGGGGCTCACCGTAGCGCTCAGGCGCGGTGGTCAGTCGTGCTTCGATGGCCCGGGCCAGCCGGCGCGAGAGATTGCGGGGAATCGTGGGGAGATCATCGGTCAAGACCAGGTCAACCGCTTTTTGCCTGCGCTTTCAGGACGCAGACTGTGCACTCTGAACTGTGAACCATGAACTATTTCCGGCGGGCCTTGATGATGACCTGGGCCCGATCCATGAGGCGGTCTCCGCCCCTCAGAGGGGCAAGCGGAATGGAAGCAGGCCCTGTCACGCGGGCCGGCTTCAGGATGCTTCGGCCCTTGCAAGAGGATGTCCCCGGGGGATACACTCAGATGGATGAAGCAACCCGAGGGGGAGAGACGGCGATACGCCCGTTGGCTGGTTGACGGACAGGTCGTGGGGCGCATTCGCGGCACCGACACCGTCGCACTCATCGATCTCAGCCTGGGCGGGGCCCAGATCGAGCACGCCACCCTTGTCCGGCCTGGGGCCCTGTCGTTTCTGACCCTGGAATCCCACCGGCAGACAGTGACTCTGTAGTGCCGGGTGGTGCGCTCCGCCGGCCACCACGATGAGCTCGCGGCGAGTGGGGAGCGCGAGCTGATCTACCGGACCGGGCTCACATTCCTCGATACTTCGGAAGAGTCTGAGCGCCTGATCAACGAATACATCGAGTCCCTGAAAGAAGAACGGTAGGGAGTCACAATCCTTCCGGTGCCAGCCAGACGGCAGCACCTCCCTCCCCGCGCCAGGCTGCCCCTCCCGCTCAGCTCCCGAATGTCTGGGCTAAGAAGAGCTTCAGACTTAGATGATCCGGCACCGCGAGCCGCGTGAACTTCACCCCGTGCGGGTAGGAGGGAGGCTCCGGGCCGGTAAGGTCCTGCGACCAAACGACCTCGACCTCCGCGTGGATGACCCGTGAAGAGGGTCACCTATGAAAAACCGTGTCAAGGGAAAAGCCTGCCCTCCTCGGCCTGGAGTCCCGCAGAGTCTCCAAGTCTTGAATCTTGATATGAGTGACATCCCGTGGGGCGGGGTCGGAGCAGCCGCCAGACGGCCGCGGACCCTGTAGATGATCGGTACTATAGTCGGTATCATAATCGGTACCATCAAAGAGGGCCGGTGACTCGGGACTACTTCCGGTGGGCTTTGACGATGACCTGAGCCCGGTCCGTGAGAAGGTCGCCGCCGCCTTCTAGGTAACGCAGGAAGCCGTGCCAGCGTTCGGTGCCCTGCCACTTGGTTTTCAGACTGGTCTGCTCCAGATAGTCAAGGGCAGCCTCCGCTGAGGGGAAGCGGACAACCTCGCGCTCTACGCCGCGGTACAGGGGCTCAAAACCGGTCCGCTCCAGGACCTCCTCCATCCGCACCTCGCTATAGGCGAAGCGAGAGATGGCTCCGGTCTCCCGCCATTGGTCGGTATGGAAGGCGGCGAAGATCAGCAGGGTGCCTGGCCCGAGGCGGGCGGCCTGGGCGATGATGGCGTCTGACATGCAGAGGTTGGCAGCCACGAGCTGGACC
>JBHIAD010000143.1:0-4064 GCA_046758405.1 Methylomirabilales bacterium (SeqCode) | reverse complement strand
TTCCCAAAGACCTCGGGATGCTGATCAAAGCCTATCAGGCCCGGCTCGAGTCCTGCGTGAGCAAACGCTTGGGCGATCCGACAAACCCATTGCTCGTGTCGGTCCGATCAGGCGCCCGGATCTCCATGCCCGGGATGATGGATACCGTTTTAAACCTGGGCTTAAATGACAGGGCGGTGGTCGGCCTGGCCTCCCAGAGCGGCGATCAGCGCTTTGCGTGGGACAGCTATCGGCGTTTTGTGGAGATGTTCAGTGACGTGGTGCTCGGGGTCCCCCGGCAACGGCACCTGAAACCGGTTCTCGACGCCGTCGTGCAGCGTCAGGGCTACCGCGACGAGACCGACCTATCCGTGGTGGACCTGCAATCCCTGGTGGAGGCGTACAAGGGTGTGGTCCTGAAGGTGGCAGGAGAGGAGTTCCCTCAAAACCCTTCGGAGCAGCTTTTCCGGGCGATCAAGGCCGTATTTGACTCCAGTTTTAACGAGCGGGCGATCACCTATCGACGCATTAAAGAGCTTCCGGAGGATACCGTCTCCGCGGTGAATGTCCAGGCGATGGTCTTTGGAAACCGGGGCGAGACCTCGGCGACGGGGGTGGTCTTTACGAGGAGCCCCATGACGGGGGCGCAAGTCTTTGAGGGGGAGTACTTGACCAACGCCCAGGGAGAAGACGTGGTGGCGGGTATCCGGACTGGGCGCTCCCTCGCTGAGATGGGGACGGCTAGTTCCCCGCCGGAGCTTCAGGTGGCCTATCGGAAGCTCGTGCCGATTCAAGCGGTCCTCGAACAACACTTTCGCGACGCCCAGGACATCGAGTTCACCATTGAGGAGGGGCGGCTTTGGGTCTTGCAAACCCGGAGCCTGGGCGGCCGGACGGGACGGGCGGCGCTCCGGATCGCCGTAGACATGGTCGAGGAAAGACTGATAAGCAAGGAAGAGGCGTTGATGCGCTTCGGCAAGGCCGACCAGCTCAATGAAGTGCTCTTGCCCGTCTTTGACCCAGAGGCAGAAAGAGAGGCCGAGCGCGAGGGCCGCTACCTGACGCAGGGAGTCGCAGCGTCTGCAGGAGCAGCACAGGGAGCGGTCGTGTTCTCCTCTGAGCGCGCCACCCACCTCAGTGCCGAGGGCCAAAGGGTGATCCTGGTTCGGACGGAGACCTCCCCGGAGGATGTCGCGGGGATGCATGCGGCCCAGGGGATCCTGACAAGCCGGGGCGGCAGCACGTCACACGCCGCCATCGTGGCTCGAGGAATGGGCAAGGCCTGCGTGGTTGGTGCCGATCAGATCGAGATCGACGAGACCGACGGGTTCTTGCGAATCGGTCAACGGATTGTCCGCGAAGGCGAATCCCTCG
The DNA here is from genome assembly GCA_046758405.1 of Methylomirabilales bacterium (SeqCode). Classification (GTDB taxonomy): domain Bacteria; phylum Methylomirabilota; class Methylomirabilia; order Methylomirabilales; family CSP1-5; genus JBHIAD01. The sequence goes on along the minus strand of JBHIAD010000143.1, from coordinate 2,711 downwards.
CCATCGATGGATCGACCGGAAAGGTCTACCTCGGACCGCTTCGCGTCATCGACTCCCCGGTGAAGCGGAAGATCCTCGGCCATCCTATCGATGATGACAGCGAGAGGACCTATGGGTCTTTCATGACCTTCCTCGGCTGGGGTGCCGTTGTCAAGGCCATGCAGGTCCGCGCCAATGCCGATACCGCCGTCGAGGCGGAGATCGCAATGAAGCTGGGTGCTGAGGGCATCGGACTGTACCGGACCGAGCACGCGGTCCTTGAATCGGTCGAGAGCCGGGTGACCTTTGCAGCGATGCTTCTCGCCGTAAGCCAGGAAGAGCGCGAGCGGGCCCTCTTGAGTCTCCTGCCGTATTTACGCGAGGACGCCCGGAGGCTGTTTCGAGGCCTCGTCAACAGAAATCCCTTGCGGACTCACCCGGTGACCATCCGCCTCTTCGACCCGGTGCTGAACGAGTTCCTTCCCCAGACTGAGGTCGAGACTGCCCGGATTGGCGAGTTCCTCGGCCTCTCCCCCGCCGAAGTCCAGGCAAGGACCGAGCGGATCCGCGAGGTCAATCCCATGTTAGGTTACCGTGGGGTGCGGCTCGTCGTGATCTGCCCCCAGATTGCGACGATTCAGGCGCGGGCGGTCTTCGAGGCGGCTGCGGATATCATGCGGGAGGGGGGGAGTGTCCTGCCCGAAATCGAGATTCCACTGGTCATCGGCCGCGAAGAGGTGGAACGCGTCGCCCGGGTGATCCGCCAGGTGGCCACGCAGGTAATGGACGAGCAGCAGTTTCGGTTCGACTTCAGCGTGGGCGTCATGGTGGAAACGCCCGCCGGCGTGCGGACGGCCTCCGACTATGCCCCACTGATTGAATTCGTCTGGTTCGGAATGAACGATCTGACCCAGACCGTGCTGGCAATGAGCCGGGACGACGCGGGCCGGTTCTTGCCGCTGTACCAGGCCGAAGGAATCTTCACCATCGATCCCTTCAAGTCCCTCGATGTCAAGGTGGTGGGATCCTTTATCACAGAGGCCACGGAGAGGGCTCGGGCCACCAACCCGGGCATCTATGTGGGGGCGGCCGGAGACCTCGGTGGTGACCCGCTCTCGGTCGAGTTTTACCACCGCGCGGGTCTGAACGGAGTTAGCGCAACTCCTTGGCTGGTTCCGGTGGCGATTCTGGCATCCGCTCAGGCCCAAATCCGCCATCCCCGAAGATTGCGGAGGGCTTGAGCCTTGGCGATCATTCTATTTGCATGGGTATTCCCTGTAGCCCACAACTTGGGTAATTGCAGGAGGTGGAAATGATTCGTGTCGGCGTGAACGGATTTGGGACGATCGGCAGGCGGGTGGCCGACGCCGTCATTCGGCAACCGGACATGGAACTGGTCGGCGTCGCAAAGGTACGGCCAGATTACAAGGCGAAGATCATCGCCCGCCGGCGATTCCCCCTGTACGGGATCGACGAGAAGGCGGCGAAGGCTCTCCAGCAAGCGGGGTATCAGGTCGCGGGGACTCTGCCGGATCTCCTTGGCAAGGTCGACATGATCGTTGATACTGCCCCCGCCAAGCTGGGCAAGGAGTACCGCGCCCTGTATGACGCTGCGGGGGTCCGGGCCATATTCCAGGGGGGCGAGAAGGCAGATATCGCCGAGGTCTCGTTCAACGCACAGGCCAACTACGAGGAGGCCTGGGGCAAACGGTCGGCCCGGGTTATCTCGTGCAATTCTACTGGCCTGACGCGGGCGATTCACACCCTCCACACGAACTTCGGGGTCGAGAGGGCCCGCGCGATGCTCGCCCGAAAGGCGACCGACCCGGATGATCCGAGGTCCGGTCCAGTCAATGCCGTCCTGCTCGACCCGTGTCCTGCCAACATCCCCACCCACCATGGCTCCAGCGTCAACACCGTTCTGCCCGAGGTCAAGGTCTTCTCAAGCGCCGTCCGCATCCCCTCGACCATCTTCCACTTTCACACCCTCTTCGTCACCGTGCGGGACCGCCGGGTCACGGAGGAGCGGGCGGTTAAGGCCTTTGAGGCCGCCACTCGGATCATCTTCGTGGACAGTCGGGAGGGGATCGGGTCGACGGCGGAGCTGTTTGATTACACGCGCGAGCTAGGCCGGGTGCGCCCCGACCTGTACGAGCTGGCGGTGTGGAAGGACACGGTCAAGGTGGACGATGGCGAGGTCTTCCTGCACATGGCGGTCCACATGGAGGCGATCGTCATCCCCGAAAATATCGACTGTATCCGATCCCTTTGCCAGCTCGCCCCGAAGGCCGAGTCGATCCGGATGACCAACGAAGCCCTGGGGATCATGAAATGAGCCGCGCCCTTGTTCACCGTGCTCCGTGGATGTGTTTCTCCAAACCATTTATTTTTCTCAGGGCTCCTCTCCTCCACCTTTCGGAGACCCCGGTTCCCCGGGCAGGCCCTTCCCATAAGGGTCCCACTGCGATATTCTTCCTCCAGGGCCTTGGCTGGAATTCTAGTCGAGCGGTCAGCGTTATATCAGCAGTCTGTTCACTCTTTCGGTCACCGGAGGGAACTGTCAGGTGAGATGGTCCACCCCTAGCCCGCATTATTCACGAACGGAGCGTCTTCGTGAATAATGCGCCTGCAGAGGCGGGCTCGGCCGCACCTGCAGGTTTCGATCCCGCTGCTGGGGCGGGACTCAAGGCTAGCCCTGAGCGAGGCCCCGCAAACGCGGGGCGGAGTCGAAG
>JBHIAD010000142.1:0-4171 GCA_046758405.1 Methylomirabilales bacterium (SeqCode) | reverse complement strand
CCGCGCGGAGCACCCCCCCGGCGGAGGGGAGCCTCTCCCCTCCGACCCCTCCGGGCCCCTCCCCGGAAGCGGGGGGTGCTGAGGGGGATTGAGTTGGAGGGGCACTAGAGGGGGGCGAGGGCGACTGCCTCGGCCAAGGACTGTTCGATCTCGGCCCGGACCACCGGGTCCGCTTCCACCCGCCGTGCCTGCTCCAGGGCCTCCACCGCCGCCTCTGTCCTGATCCGGCCGAGCCCCCAGGCGGCATGCTCACGGATCAGGGCCTCGCCCTCCATCAGCGCCGCCCGGGCCAGGACCGGGACGGCCTCCGGCGCCCTCAGGTTTCCCAGGGCCACCGCGACATTGCGGAGGAGCCCTCGGCGCTTGGCCCGCTTGATCGGGCTTCCCCGGAACCGACGGGAAAACTCCTCTTCGGTGAGCTCCATGAGGGGGATGAGTTCAGGCACATAGAACCCGCGCCGCGGCCAGAATCCCTCCTCACGGGTAGGCGTAGCCTTGGCATTGTAGGGACAGACATCCTGGCAGATGTCACAGCCGAAGATGTGGGTCCCCATCAGGGGACGGAGCTGCCGGGGGATACTCCCCTTCAGCTCAATGGTCAGGTAAGAGATGCAGCGACGGGCATCGAGCAGGTACGGGCCCACCAGGGCCCCGGTAGGACAGGCCTGGATGCAGAGATCGCACGCGCCGCACCGGTTCTGGATCGGCACATCCGGCTCGAGGTCCAGGTCGAGGAAGAGCTCCCCCAGAAAAAACCAAGAGCCCCGCCGGGGGTGGATCAAGGTCGTGTTCTTCCCGATCCAGCCGATGCCGGCCAAGGATCCATGGTCGCGCTCCAGAACGGGTCCGGTGTCGACGTAGGCCCGTCCCTGAACCGACCCGCCGACCTCCCGCCTGATCTCCGCCAGGAGCTGATCAAGCCGCCTTTCGAGGACCTGGTGATAATCCTCGCCCCAGGCGTAGCGGGCAATCCACCCGGTGACTCCGGGCCGGAGCTCCGTGCGGTGAAAGGGCGTGAAGTAGTTGACCGCCACCGACACGATCGAGCGCGCCCAGGGTAACCAAGCACCCGGATGGAGCCGCTTGCCCTCTCCCCGGGTGAGATACTCCATCTCACCCGCGAAGCCCTGCCGGAGCCAGTCCGCAAAGAAGAGACCGTGCGACGGCGGTGCGACCGGCGAAATGCCGACCAGGTCGAACTCGACCCGGCGGGCGATTGCTTTGATCTGTTCCGCGAGGACTCTGGAATCCGACCCGTAACTCATTCAGCCTCCATGGCGTCCCGGAAGGACCGTAGTATGACACAAACCTGTTTGGCAGGTAAAGGTCCCCCCTTTCCATTGTCCTTCCCCCACCCCCATGCTATCCTAACTTTTTTACGCCTTCCCGAGAGGAGACCGTGGACGCTGAGAGCATCAGGCAACTCCTGGAGAAGGTGGCAGCGGGAGCCCTGACAGTGGAAGAGGCCGTCGATGCCCTCACGTATCTCCCCTACGAGAACCTGGACTTTGCCACGGTGGACCACCACCGTGCGCTGCGCCAGGGCTTTCCGGAGGTCCTCCTCTGCCAGGGGAAAACCCCAGAACAGATTGAGGCCATTGCGGCCGCACACCTGCGGACCGGGGGGACCTTTCTGGCGACACGGGCGGATGAGACCGCCTATCGGGCGATCACCCGAGTCGCTCCGGACGCCTCGTACCATCCTCTCGCGCGCACCGTGGTCTTCGGACAGCCACCACGACAGCTCGCCAGCGGGACCATACTGATTGTGAGCGGGGGGACCGGCGACTTGCCGGTGGCGGAGGAGGCCCGGGTTACCGCCGGAACCTTCGGAAGCCCCGTCGAAACCCTCTACGACGTGGGCGTCGCCGGAATCCACCGTCTCCTGGACCGGCGACCCCGCCTGGAGGCGGCCCGCGTCCTCGTCGTGGTCGCAGGGATGGAAGGGGCCCTTCCCAGTGTGGTCGGGGGCTTGGTGAGCAGGCCGATCGTCGCCGTCCCCACCAGCATCGGCTACGGGGCGGGCTTCCAGGGCCTTGCCCCTCTGCTGGCCATGCTGAACAGTTGCGCGGCGGGCATCGGAGTGGTCAACATCGACAACGGCTTCGGGGCGGGGGTCCTGGCCCACCGAATCAACCTCCTCGGAGAACACTGCCCTTCCGTCGAGGAGATGGCAGAGGGGCACCAAGAACTCGGAACCACCTGATATCCGACCACCGAGAGGCAAGGGGGCGGACAGTTGCGGATCGGGTACTTCGACTGCTGGAGCGGCGTGAGTGGGGATATGATCCTGGGGGCCCTGGTGGACGCCGGCCTCCAGGTCGATGAGCTCCGCCAGGGGATCGCCGCGCTCAACCTCCCCGGACTCGGCGTGCGGGCGAGCCAGGTCAAGCGGGGGGCCTTCATCGGCACCAAGGTCGACGTACTGACCGGGGAGGGCCGCGCCCCGGACCATCCCCATCAGCCCCGAGATCTCCGGGACATCGTCAAGATCCTCGAGGGCAGTTCTCTCCCCTCCGGGGTGCTCGCAACGGCCCGACGGGTGTTCGAGCGGCTCGCCGAGGCGGAGGCGGCGGCGCACGGAATCCCGGTGAGCCACGTCCACTTCCACGAGGTAGGGGCCCTGGACGCGATCGCCGACGTGGTGGGGGCGATCTACGGGCTCCATCTCCTTGCCGTCGAGGCTGTCGAGGCCTCTCCGATGAATCTGGGCGGCGGGACGATTCGCGCCGCCCACGGGATCATGCCGGTCCCCGCCCCGGGGACCCTTGCCCTCCTGAAGGCCGTCCCGGTCTACGGAACCCCCGTGGAGGCCGAGCTCACCACCCCTACCGGAGCCGCCATCCTCACCACGGTGGCCCGCGCCTTCGGCCCGCTTCCTCCCCTGACCCTCCGTGCTGTTGGTTATGGGGCAGGAAGTCGCGAGATTCCGGGATGGCCGAACTTCCTCCGATTCGCCATCGGAGAGCAGACGGACGACATCCAGCGGGACGAGGTGACGGTGATCGAAGCCAACATCGATGACATGAACCCGCAGCTGTACGAGCCCCTTATGGAGGAGCTGCTCCGGGGAGGCGCGCTTGATGTCTTTCTCACTCCCATCATTATGAAAAAGTCCCGGCCTGCCACACAGGTCAGCGTGCTCGCCCCACCCGGCGCCGAGGACCACCTCATCCGACTCCTTCTCCTCCACAGCAGCACCTTCGGCATCCGCCACCAGCGGATGGCCCGTCAGAAGCTCTTCCGCGAATGCGTGGGGGTCAGAACCCCCTATGGTGAGATCCGGGTGCAGGTCGGGCGGCTCGATGGACGGGTCGTCAAGCTGAGCCCCGAGTACGAGGATTGCCGCCGGGCGGCGACAATCCATGATACCGCAGTCGATGTCGTCTTGGAGGCGGCCCGTGCGGCAGCCCGCGGGTTGACGGGAGGGGGACCGGACTGATGCGTGACGGAATGCTCACCGTGGCGCGGCAACACCTCGACCAGATCGCAGAACGCCTCAAACTTGACGAAGGCATCCACCGACGCCTCCGATCTCCCCAGCGGGCCCTGATCGTCTCAGTCCCGACCCTGATGGATGACGGCCGAGTGGAGGTCTTCGAAGGATACCGGGTCCAACACGACAACGCCCTCGGCCCGACGAAGGGAGGGGTCCGATACCACCCCGACGTCTCCCTGGACGAGGTGACGGCCCTCGCCATGCTCATGACCTGGAAGTGCGCCCTCATGGGGCTTCCCTACGGAGGGGCCAAGGGGGGCGTGCGCTGCAAGCCCAAGGGTCTCAGTCCCAGCGAACTCGAGCGAATGACCCGGCGGTACACCTCTGAACTCATTCCGCTCATCGGCCCCGACCGGGATATCCCTGCGCCCGACATGGGGACGAATGAACAGACGATGGCCTGGATGATGGACACCTACAGCATGCAGCGCGGCCACACGGTGCCCGGGGTGGTCACGGGCAAGCCGATCCTCCTGGGGGGAAGCCGGGGCCGGACCGAGGCGACCGGACGCGGCGTCTACTTCGTAACTGCTGAGGCGGCGAAGAGGCTCGGCCTTGACTTTGACAATGCGCGGATCGTGATTCAGGGCAGCGGGAACGTCGGTGGGACCGCCGCCCGCATGTGTTACCGGGCAGGCTGGCGGGTGGTGGGGATCAGTGACCGCTTGGGAG
>JBHIAD010000141.1:0-4217 GCA_046758405.1 Methylomirabilales bacterium (SeqCode) | reverse complement strand
TTATCAGGACGCGCCCGTGGCATCAACCCTTCACCCACGATGGCCATCACCGCTCTGGCGAACCGGATGAAGGCCGAGGGGATCGACGTGATCGGCTTCGGGGCGGGCGAACCTGACTTTGACACCCCTGACCATGTCAAGGCTGCTGCAATCGAAGCAATCCAGGCGGGATTTTCCAAATACACCGCTGCGGCAGGCATCATAGAGCTGCGGGAGGCGGTGACGGTCAAGTTAAAGCGGGACAACGGTCTCGACTACGCTCCCGACGCGGTGGTCATCACCTCCGGATCCAAGCAGGCCCTCTATAATCTGGCGATGATCCTCTTTGACAAAGGGGACGAGGTGGTCGTTCCCTCCCCATACTGGGTGAGCTATCCCGAACAGATCCGGCTTGCCGAGGCGACTCCGGTGTTCGCTCCCACCTCCGAAGCAAGGGGATTCTCGCTTACCCGCAAGGATGTCGAACGCGTTCTGTCCAGTCGGACCAAAGCCCTGATCGTCAACAGCCCAAGCAATCCGACAGGGGCAGTCATTCGGTCCGACCAGCTCCAGCGCATTGCTGCCCTTGCCGTCGAACGGAACTTCTTTCTCATCTCGGATGAGGCATACGATGCACTGACATACGACGGGATCCCCCATGTCAGCATTGCCAGCATGGGGGAAGAGGTCAAGGCGCGGACCATCGTGGTGGGGTCGGCTTCGAAGACGTATGCGATGACGGGGTGGCGGCTCGGATATGCGGCAGGGCCGAAGGAGATCATCAAAGTCATGGCTGACCTGCAGAGTCAGTCCACCTCGAATACGACTTCAATCACGCAAAAGGCCGCAATCGCCGCGCTGGTAGGGCCTCAGGAGTGCGTTGCAACCATGCGCAACGAGTTCGATCGACGCCGCCGTGTCATGGTCGACCGGCTCCGCGCGATGCCCGGGATCACTTGTGAGATGCCCCGTGGTGCCTTCTATGCCTTCCCGAATATCTCCCACTACAACGGACGGCGCACGCCTGCGGGTAAGCAAATCCAAGGATCGAGTGACTTCATCGGCTTCCTCCTCGAGGCCGCCCGAATCGCCGCGATCCCGGGAGTGGATTTCGGCTCGGACCGGCACATCCGACTCTCCTACGCCCTTTCGATGCCTCTCCTCGAAGAAGGGATGGCGCGGATGGCTGCGGCCCTGAAGACCATCCCCTGAGGATCCGGGAAGATATGAGGCCACCTCTGCTCGCCACCCTCTGCGTCCTTGGCCTGAGCGGCTTCGTCCTGCCGGCAGCGGAGGCCGGGGTGAGTGCGGGCATCTATCGCTTCGCCCTGGGTCCCTCCGACCCCCCATCTCTCGACCCAGCCCACATCACCGACACGGTCTCCCACTCGGTCGCCTCGGAGATCTTCGATGGCCTGGTCGAGTTCGATGAGCACCTCAAGATCCGACCCGCCATCGCCCAGTCCTGGACCATCTCGCCGGACGGCCGCACCTATACCTTCACCCTCCGGAAGGGGGTCCGTTTTCATAACGGACGCGAAGTCCGGGCCGAGGACTTCCGTTACAGCTTCGAGCGCCTCCTGAAACCCGAGACGCGCTCCGAGCGGACCTGGATCCTCGAAAAGCTGAAAGGGGCGAGGGCCTTCATGGCCGAGCAGGCCAAGAGGGTCTCGGGCATCCGGGTGCTCGGGCCCTATCGGCTCGCCCTTGACCTCGAGGAGCCCTTCGCCCCTTTCCTGGCCCTCCTCGCCTATCCATCGGCAAGTGTCCTCCCCCGGGAGGAGGTCGAGCGGTGGGGAGGACAATTTGCAACCCATCCGGTCGGGACCGGCCCCTTCCGCTTCGTGAGCTGGCGGCACGATGACCAGGTCGTCCTTGACGCCTTCGCTCAACACTTCCGTGGAACTCCCCGGCTGGAGCGGATCCTGTTCCGCATCATCCCGGAGGAGCTCGTCCGGCTCGAGGAATTCCGGGCCGGAAACCTCGAGCACACAGACATTCCGGTGGGGCGATACCGGACGATCCAGGCCGACCCCGAGTTGAAGGACCGCGTCATCACATCGCCCAGCTTCGGCATCAACGCGATCCAGCTCAATCTCGAACAGCCGCCCTTTCGGGACAACGTGGCGCTCCGCCATGCGCTGAACTATGCCGTGGATAAGGCAGTGGTCGCTCGCGTGATCATGGAAGGACGTGTCGAGCCCGCCCGCGGGGTCCTTCCCCCCGGGATGCTCGGACATAATCCGGATCTGCCCGGCTATCCCTACGACCCCAACCGCGCACGGCGCTTGCTGGCGGAGGCCGGCTACCCGGGGGGAAAGGGCTTGGCCCCCCTCACCCTCCATTACAACAAAGGTCTCGTCAACCGCACCCTCTGCGAGTACATCCAGGCCGCCCTCCAGGAGATCGGAGTTCGCGTGGAGCTGCGCGCCGTGGACTGGGCGGCCTACATCCAGTTGGTCGATTCCGGGCAGGCCCAGATGTACCGTCTCGGGTGGCTCGCGGACTATCCGGACCCCGAAAACTTCCTGACCGTCCTTTTTCACAGCCGCAACGTGGGTCCTCCAGGGAACGCCTCGCGCTACCGTAACCCGCGTGTCGATGCCCTCCTGGATCGCGCCGACCGGTCGCTGGACCCCGGCGAGCGGATCCGCCTCTATCGAGAAGCCGAGCGCCTGATCGTTGACGATGCCCCGTGGCTCTTCCTGCACTACTACAGTACCGACATCTTGCTCCAGCCCTACGTTCGTGACTTGAAGGAACAGCTCACGCCCATGGATAGTGCCCCAACCCTGGGACAGGTCCGGATGCGCAGTGTTTGGCTGGACCGCCGGTAAGGAGGGATGATGGGAACGCGGGAGCACGTCATCGATCTCCGGAGTGACACCGTCACCGTGCCGACAGAGGAGATGCGGGACGCGATGCGCGCGGCCCCGGTTGGCGATGATGTCTACGGCGAAGATCCAACCGTCAACCGTTTCGAAACCCTTGCCGCTGATCGGCTCGGCAAGGAGGCCGGCCTCTTCGTCCCTTCCGGGTCGATGGGGAACCTGGTCTCGCTCCTCGCGCAAACGCGGCCAGGGCAGGAAATCGTGCTTGAGGAGCACAGCCACATCTATAACTTTGAAGCCGGGGCGGTGACGCGCATCGCAGGCCTCCAGGTTCGCCCGGTCCGGGCAGAGCGGGGGATCATGACGCCCGCGGCAGTCCGCCAGGCACTCAAACAAGAGAGCCTGCACACGCCGGGGACCGGGGTCATCGCCATCGAAAGCACCCATAACCGCGCCGGCGGGAGCGTCTATCCGATGGATCGGATTGCCGAGATTGCCGCCATCGCCGGCGAGGCCAGGGTGCCGCTTCACCTCGACGGGGCGAGAGTCTTCAACGCCGCGATCGCCCTGGGGGTCTCGGTCGCCAGCTACGTGGCGCCGGCTGGCTCGGTCACCTTCTGTGTCTCCAAGGGGCTCGGGGCGCCGGTTGGCTCCGTTGTGGTAGGGCGCCAAGCCTTCATCGACCGCGCCCGAGGGTTCCGGAAGATGCTGGGCGGAGGAATGCGGCAGGCAGGGATCATCGCCGCGGCCGGGATCGTCGCTCTCGAGAAGATGATTGATCGGCTCCGGGATGACCATGTCCATGCCAGACGGCTCGCCGAGGGGCTGGCCGAACTTCCCGGTGTAGAGATCGATCCCGCCCTGGTTGAGACGAACATCGTCATCTTCACACTCTCTCACCCCCGGATGGACGCAACCGCCTTTTGGGACCGTCTCTGGGGGCAGGGGATTCGGGTTCACCAGATCTCACCAACCCAGATTCGCTGCCTGACCCACAAGGATGTAGGCTCCGAGGATATCGAAGCCGCCCTGAAGGTCATGCGGCAGCTGCTCGGCTAAGCGGCAGACAATGAGAGGGCCTGCCAGTACAGTGGCATCAATTACTTTCCTTCTTGTCTGCCTCGGAAGGTCTGATCGGCGAGCGACTTGCGGCTTGTCGCCGGGTCCGTGAAGACGTCTTCGACTGACCTGTTCGACGAGCAGAGCGAGGAGTTCGGACGGTCGGTCCGAGCGGACACGGCGACGGTGAAGCCGCTCGGAGCGAGCGAGCAGACGCTTCGAGGCGGAAGCAGTGTACGGAAGCCTTAGAGACAGGATACCGCGAGGGAAGAGAGGAGGGAAACACCTCATCCTGATGACTGTCGGCTTCTCCACACGGTCCCAGGAGGAATTCCTCGAGATTCTCCG
>JBHIAD010000140.1:0-4223 GCA_046758405.1 Methylomirabilales bacterium (SeqCode) | reverse complement strand
AGGAAGTAGTAGGCCGTATAGGCCCAGGTCAAGAACTCCGTCAGCACCGGATGGTACAGACCCACGCACCACACCGAGAGGTCGGTCCCGAAGAGCCAGCGTTCCCACCGGATGAGCAGGGCGTCCCGGTGCCCGGGGTTCACGATGGGCACGAGGTCGGCCAGACTGTCAAAGATCACCGGGATAAACCCGATGGAGTAGAGCGCGTGGAGCGGCCGGCCAAGGGGCAGCCCGCGACGATCGAGGAAGAGGAAAAGCCCGAGGAAGGCTGCGAGGGCCCCGTAGGTCACCACCAGGGCGGATCCCCGCGGGTTGATCCCCCAGGTGATCAGGGTTGCTCCCCCCAGCGCCGCCAAGGCCGTCCCATTCAACAGGTCTGCCGGCCGGAGACCTCCCCGCACGCATCCTCCCTTTCCCCTGAGTACGTCGGCCCCTGATTGTCCACGGCCACCCCCCCCATTGCAAGGCCGACAGGGATTTTCTCATGGCGGAAACCTGTTGCGCGTCTCGAAGAATCGTGCTAGGGTAAAAAAAGGGAGGAATGCCGATGACCGCACCGCGCGAGTTCGAGGAAGAGTACTTCGAGATTACCGAGGAGCAAGCCGAGCCCCGAGTCATGGTGGACGCCAACATCTTTGACCGTCCGATTCGGGAGCTCCACTACCATGCTCCCCGCTGCCTCGAACTGGGAGCCCCGCTGGCCGAGGCCGTAACGATCATGAGGGAGCACAGCGTGGGGGCCGTGATGATCACCCAGGGAGGGCGCCTCCGCGGGATCCTCTCCGAACGGGATATCCTGCGGAAGGTTCTAGGAACCGATGTGGACCTGAACCGGGCCACCGTCGATCAGTCTATGACCCCGGACCCCGAAGTCCTCACCCTTGATGACGCAATCGCGTATGCAATCCAGACCATGCACGTCGGCGGGTTTCGCCATGTCCCGCTGGTGGATGCGGCCCACCGTCCGGTCGGGATTGTCTCCGTGAAGGACGTGAACGAGTACATCGTCTCCTTCTTCGCCAAGAAGGTCCTGACCCTTCCCCCTGACCCGCACCGCCAGTACGAGCCGCGGATCGACGGCGGCTGATCCATCCGACGACCGTTGACCGACGACGGCAAGAACACAGGGCGACCGGTTGTTGCGGTCATCGGTTAAGGGCGTTTCCGCATCAGCACATGCCAGAAGGCATGCAGGGCCTGACGCTCCTCCTCGATGGCGAGGATCTCGAACCATCGCCCGAAGGTCGGGGCGAAATCTCCCTTCCGGAAGAAGTGGTCGTAGTGGTTGCGATGGACGAGCCAGTTCCGCGTCCGGCGCTCGCCCGGGTAGTGCTTGAACCGGGTGCTGAACACGGTCAGGTGGAAATAGCCGCCGGGCTTGAGCACCGCCGCCAGGCCGCTCAGGTACCGGGACCAGTCAGCTTTCTTCACGTGATGGAAGCAGCCGGAATCCACGAGGGCATCGAAACTCTCGGGGACAAAGGGGAGACAAAAGGCGTCCGCGAGGAGAAAGGTGAGGCGGGGCCGGACCCGCAGAGCCTCCGCGCGTCCGCGGGCCCTGCCGATCGCAAGGGGTTCGTAGTCCACGCCGACGACCCGATGCCCCGCTTCAGCAAAGCAGATGGCGTGCCGCCCTTCCCCGCAGCCGATATCGAGCACCCGGCCCTCGCCACGCTCGCACCGAAGCCGCGCGGCGAGATCCATAACCGCCGGGGTGGCCTGGAAACGGGGCCAGGGGGTCTCCCCGGCCTCGTAGGCCCGGCGAAAGAAGATCTTCTGCCGCTCGTAAATGGGTGTGGCCATCTCGGTATCAGAAGGGGAGTGCGGTCGCGGCCTGGCGGCCAAAGTGCTCCCGCGGCCGATTAAAGTACCCGATCGCGACCCCTGGGACCTCGCGCCGGATCGTCCGCAAGAGGGCCCGCATCCCGATCGCCTCGCCCCGCGACGGAGGCAGGCTCTCGAGGTACCGCCGCGGATCGATGTTGAGGTTCTTCATCTGGATGAAATCCAGCCCCGTGTCTCGCACCAGTCGCAGCAACCCCTCGACCTCCTCCTCCCGGTCCGAGACCCCTGGAAAGACGAGCAGGTTGATCGCCACGTAGCAGCCCGCGGCCTTGGCCGTCCGGATCGAAGCGACCACGTCGCCGAAGGAAGAGTGCTTGGGCCGGTAGTAGGCGACGTAGGCCTCGGGCTGGGTCGCATTCAGACTCACCCGGATGCTGTCTAGGCCCGCCCGGCAGAGGCGTTCCACGACCCGGGGCAGCGAGCCGTTGGTGTTGAGGTGGATCGTCCCCCGCTCGGTCCGGGCCCGCAAACGTCGGATCGTCGCCTCGAGCAAGAGGCCCATGAGGAGCGGCTCTCCCTCGCAACCCTGGCCGAAGCTCACGATGGCCTCCTCGGCCTCTGTGAGGTGGGGCAGGGCTACCGCGCAGAGTTCATCGACCGTCGGTGCCCTCTCCACGCGCTCGTGGGAAGCCGGCACAAGCCCTTCGGTCTGCAGCGAGATGCAGCCCACACAGTCCGCGTTGCAGGCAAAGGCGGTGGGCAGCGGCGCCTCCCAGCGGCGGTAGAAGAGATTCTTGGCGCAGAGGCAGTGGTACTCCGTTGCGCAACGCCTGAGGTGGTCCAGGAGACGATTCCCCGGCTGCTCGGCCTGGCGCGCGGTGATCAAGGGGAGCAGTGTCCGATCGTCGTAGTGCCAGGGCTCCTGGTGGTCCGTCGTATCCACCCGGACCCCCGCCGCAACGAACTGCCCGTCGCGCCAGGCGACGGCGGTGTACGCCCAGAGCGGCAGGTAGGGCGCCGCCGCCGGGTCAGGGTAGAAGGCGCCCGGCAGGTGCGTCCGCATGTACCCGGGAGGGAGAAAGGCCGCCACAGCGACCGCTCCACGCCGGCCGACCGTCTTGATCGCCTCGAAGGCGCCCACCGCTGCGTTCCCGCCGACCGGATGCGCTCCCGGCATGGTGAAGAGTCGGGCCCCCTCGGGCAAGGGGATCAGCTCCTCATCGGGCACGCGGACCCAGTCGGTCCCCGATGCTGCGGCGCACTCGAGGGTCGGATGGTCGTAGATCCGTCCCTGCCTATCCGCGTAGACCACACGGGCCATCTTTCCCCACCTTACTCCAGAGAAGCCGACGGACCGACTCCTCGATCGCGGTCACACCCATGGCCTCGATCCCCGGGATCAACCAGGCTGCCCCGGAACCTCAAGGGCCCCGGCGTATCGCGACGGGGCCTCCCCCCGAAGGGAACCCACTAGATCAACGCGCTCTCAAAGACGATCCCGCGGTCGACCATCCGCACTCCTTCCCGCAACGCCCCCCGGAGCGGTTCGGGCAGATGGGGGGATTCAAGGAGCTGCCGGGCGAGGTCGATGAGCCGACGGAAGGCCCGGATCAGGTCCCCCTCGTGCCCGCCGTAGTGTCCCTGGACCAAATGGACCCAGTCCTCCTCCCCGGTCGCCCACTCGTAGGCCGCGGCGATCAGCGTCGTGTGTATCGAGACGGGGAGGAAGACCCGATGCCGCTGCTGCACGGCAATCAGATCCTCGGCCAGCTCCTCCATCCCGCGCACGCGCCGCCGCAGGTGTGGCACGCGCTTGAGCAGCACCCGGGCGAAGTAGGCCTCACTCTCCCGGGGCTCCTCCACCAGACACGAGAGGAGCGCCATCACCTCGTGGGATCTCAGCCCCTCGAGGGTGCCCGAGAAGGCGACCCGGGCGACGAGAAGCTCGTTGTCATGGCGGAGCCCAGCGAGCAGGATCCCCTCCGCGCTCAGCCCATCCTCCCCGAGATAACCGTAATGCCGGAGGACATCGGTGACGTGGAGGAACTGCTCCCAGTAGCTATTCTGCAGATGCTCGAGGGTGCGGGTCCGTCCCTGGATCACGTCGAGGAGCTTCCGATGCCGCTTGAGGGCCTTCGCGAGCCGCCGCCGCTCCGGACACCGGTGGCAGGGGAATTCACTCTGAGCGAGCGCCTGCGCCTCGACCCTGCGCTTGAGGGCGAGGTAATCCCGAACTCCCGCCCAAGACTCCGCCGACTCCTCCACGACCGGACCCAACGGGTGGCGTCTCCCACGACGCCCCCGACGGCGCCCCCGCTCCTCCCCCACCCGCAACATCCCCATCTGTCGGCGCATCGCATCGAGCTGCTCCCGGCCCGATTGGTAGCGAAGGAGCGTCTCGAGGTCACAACAGGGGAAGTCAATCCGGCTCGCCTGTT
>JBHIAD010000139.1:0-4251 GCA_046758405.1 Methylomirabilales bacterium (SeqCode) | reverse complement strand
TGAGGATGCCATCGGCTGGCACAAGACCATCATGGAGGCCGACCTGGCCAAGAGCTTTGCCCACGAGTATGCGCGCGGCAAAGACAAGCTGAGCGCCACCCTTCGTGAGATGATCGAGCGAGGGCAGCGCTGCCTGGCGCTGGATTACAACCGGGCTGTTGAGGAGGCGTCGGTTCTCCGCGACACCCTCACCGGTGTGTTCGAGCACTATGACGCCATTGTCACCCCTGCGGCCACCGGCGAGGCCCCCGTCGGCCTCGAATCGACAGGTAGCCCGATCTTCTGTACCCTATGGACCCTGTGCGGGACGCCAGCGATCACGGTTCCGATCTTGCAGGGGGAGAGTGGGCTGCCCATCGGTGTCCAATTGGTAGGACCCAAGGGCGACGATGCCCGGCTGTTGCGAACGGCCCGCTGGCTCGCAAACTTCGTGGACAAGGAATAGCTCTCGACCTGGGCGGTGAAAAATTTCGTAATGAAGTAAGACATTGATTAAAGGAGACATCGAGGTCTCATGAGCAACCTTATCAGCGGGGTCATCGCCGTCTTGGTGGTTGTTACGTTCTTGGGTTATTACGCCGTACGGCTGGAATCGATTCCACTGTGGATCATCATCGTCGGTGTTCTTGCCATGATACTGCTCGATTTTGTACAATCTTTGCGAAATGGTCAGGAATGAGGTGGCCGACGGTCTCGACCTGAATCCCTATCCGTGGATCCTGCCGCTAGATGGAACACCTCTAACCGGGAATGATTCCCCTGCAAGCGCTCCGGACGGCTGTCACTGACATTGGCCATCGGTGGGGCGGACCCTTGTGAGCCGTGGGGAGTGGCGAAGGATGGCAAAGGAAGACACTCCGTTGCGAAGTGGGCGTCAGTGGATCCTCTGGGTCGGGGGGTTAGGGGTGGTCCTGACCGCCGTCCTCGGAATTTGGTACACGATCCAGGATGGGGAGGCGCTGGAGGTCCGTCCTGAGGTCGGTTCATTGGCGCCTGACTTCAGCCTGCTGACCCTCAATGGAGCGACGGTGCGCCTCTCTAGTCTCCGAGGGGAGAGGGCCGTGCTCCTCAATTTCTGGGCCACCTGGTGCCCGCCCTGCCGGCTTGAGATGCCGACGATGCAGAAAGCGTACAATGAGTATGAGGGGCGGGGTTTAGAAATCCTCGCGGTCAGCGTTGACGCCGGGCCGAAGAGCGCGGTGCAGGATTTCATGGGTGAGTTCAACTTGACCTTCCCGGCCCTGCTTGACCCCGAGATGGAGATCCTCCGCAAGTATCGAACCGTTTCCCTCCCAGTCACCTTCCTGATCGATCGCCGTGGCGTGATCCGCTACAAACATATCGGGTATAACGACTGGACCGACCCGGAGGCACGGAAGAGGCTCGAAGAGATACTCCGCTAGGGGCAAAGTGGGGGGTCGGTCTATCGGATCGTAGAGGGGTAATACCGATGGGGTCGGGCCGATTATTAATCGGCCAGGTGGCGGTCCGGAGCGGGGTAACGGCGAAGACGATTCGCTACTATGAGGCCCTGGGACTGATTCCGGATCCCCCACGCACCCCGGGGGGTTACCGGCTATACTCGTCTGCCGACGTGGACCTGCTCCGCTTCGTCAAGCAGGCTCAGGGGCTTGGCCTGACTCTGGAGGAGATTCGAGAGATCGTGGGGATTCGGCACCACGGCGCCCTTCCCTGCGTGCATGTCCAGGACCTGCTTTTTCATAAGCTCCGTGACATCGATACTCGGATTCGGGAGCTCACAGGGCTGCGGAAGAGCCTCCGTGCAGTGCTTCGCGGCTGGCAACGGCGAGCGCGGGCCGGGAACGAGGCGGTGGTCTGCCCCCACATCGAATCCCACCCGAACCAGGCTGAGGGAGGCCGGAAGCCCCGGTCGCGCTCGCGCCGTTCGCGCCCGGCGCGATGAGTGCTCGAAGCGACGTCACTCCATACCCAGGCTACCCTCGGGCCGACGAGTTGCTGCGCGCGCTCGGGGGGGCGGATCTTCGGGGCGGTGGCGGATGGGCCGGTGGAGTGGGTAAACCTGCCTGCCGATCAGCCGGATGAAGATCAATGACCGCTGAGCAGCGGTGCCGTCTCCTCGCAATCCTGGCCCACCCGGACGATGAGTCGCGGATCGTCGGCGGGACCCTGGCGAAGTACGCCGATGCGGGGGTCGGTGTCGGCCTCATCTGCGCCACGCGCGGTGAGGCGGGCGGGGTGGGGGACCCTCCCGTCTGTCGGCCGGAGGAGCTTCCCGGCGTGCGGGAGGCGGAACTACGCGCCGCCTGCGCGATTCTCGGGGTGGACCACCTGGTGATCTTGGGCTACCGCGACAGGACGCTTCCTCAAGTCAATCCCACGGAGATCGTAGGGAGACTGGTGGCAGAGATTCGGCGCCTTCAGCCGGAGGCGATCATCACCTTCGGGCCAGAGGGCAGGACGCTTCATCCCGATCACATTGCCATCCATCGCTACACTACCCAGGCGTTCCACCGGGCCGGTGACCGAGACGCCTACCCGGCCCACGAGCACCAGGGTCTCGCCCCGCACGCCCCCGCGAAGCTGTACTACACAACCTTCCCGCAGAGCGTCCGCGAGGCCATCGGCCCGCGCTTTCCCGGCCAGCCCGATGAAGAAATTACGGTGTCCCTTGACGTCGCCCCTTGGCTCGACCGGAAGCGGCGCGCAACCGAGGCGCACCGTACGCAGCGCAGGCCGCCCTTCGCCCACCTGCCGGAGGTGCGGCGATGGGAGATCCTGAGCCGTGAGTACTACTTCCGGGCTGCTTCTCGGCTGCGGACGCACCCACGGCATGAAGAGGATATTTTTGACGGACTCGGCTAAGCTCGCGAAGGGAAAAAATTCTGCCGGGACGTCCCCGCGTCCGGGGAGGGCGAATTTCTGGATCCTGGTCGGCGGGTTCTTGACCGCCTACGATGGCAGCGCGGTCGCCCTGGCGCTGCCGTCCATCATGGGGGCCTATGAGACCGACATCCGAGCTGCACAGTGGGTCATCATCGGGTTCCTCGGTGTGACGACGGCCCTGCTGATTCCTATTGGGGACCTAGCCGATCGCTGGGGCCGTCGCCGCCTGTATGGCGGTGGCCTCATTTGCCTTGCGGTTGGCGCCCTGGGTTCGGCCATGGCCCCGACCTTCCGGGCCCTCGTCGCGTGGCGCGTCGTGCAAGGGGGTGGGGCAGCGGCCGTGGCCGCCACCACCCAAGCCATCTTGGCTTCCGAGCCCACCGTCGGGGCCAGTGCGGCGCTAGGTCAACTGCACGCCGCCATTGGACTCGGGCTGCTGGCTGGCCCGATCCTCGGAGGGTGGCTCGTGGCTGAGGTGGGGTGGCCTGCGATCTTCCTGGTGGAGGCGGTCCTGGCCCTGGGCGCTTGGGGGATGTGCTTGCAGGGGACCCCCGAAGTGCGGCGTCCGGCAACGCATCCGTTCGATCTTCCCGGGGCGCTTCTCCTTGCCGGGGTCACGGGCTCCCTCATCCTTTCCTTGGCCATGGTCGGCCGTCTGCGAGGCGCTTTGAGCGTGGCATCTGTACTTGCAGTGATCGGTGGTGCGAGTCTACTGGGGTTCGTGGCCCGGGAATCCCGCACGACTCACCCCCTGATCCCGCGCGATTTGTTTCGGAATCGAGCATGCACGGTCGGACTCACGTGCGCCTTGCTCACCTTTGTAGCGATGGCGTCCAACATGTTCCTGATGCCAATCTTCTTGCAGACGGCACTTGGGCTGCCGAGCCCATCGGCGGGGATCCTGCTCGCAACGGTCCCTCTCGTCATCATCCTGGCTGCCCCCCTTAGCGGGGCATGGGGGGACCGCGCGGGGCCACGCCTGCCGGCCACGCTGGGGCTCGTCTGCGTAACAGGCGGGATCGGCCTGATGTGGGCCATCGAACCGCACTCCGGCGTGTGGGCGGTCTTGGGCGCCCTGACCCTCTACGGGATCGGCGCAGCCTTATTCCAGTCCCCCAATAACAGCGCGGTCCTCAGGGCCGTTCCCGAGGCCCAGCGGGGGAAGGCCTCCGGGATCCTCGCCACAGCTCGGAATTTGGGCCTTGCCACGGGTGTTGCGGTTGCGGCGCTGGTCCTCTCGTGGGATGGGTCAGGCCCACACGGGATGGCCGTGGCGGCCTTCCAGCGCGCCTTTGCTATTCTCATGGCGGTGGCAGCCGGGGCCACTCTCCTGTCTTGGTTCCGTGGGGGAGGAAGGAAGCGACGGCAGCAGGAGCCCTCCGCAAG
>JBHIAD010000138.1:0-4295 GCA_046758405.1 Methylomirabilales bacterium (SeqCode) | reverse complement strand
CGATCATCACACAGGACCCACCTGGAACGCCGCGCCAATATAGACCGATGGTCGAATGGTGTCAAGATCAAAGGGGCGGCGAGGCCATTGAGCCGCACCCCGCTCTGTGTTATGGTGTCTCAGTTTACCCGATCGCCGGAAGGGGGAGAAGGATGGAGATCTGTCGCCGGATCCTCGCGCCGTCGCTCTTGACACTTTTCGTGTTCCTGGGGGGCTCTGTTGGGCAAGTCGTCGCGCAGATGGCCCCGGGCGTCGGCAGCCGTGCGCCCGACTTTTCTTTACGCCTCTTTTCGGGCGAAACGATCCGATTGAGCGATTTCAAGGGACGGACGGTCCTGGTCAATTTCTTTGCCTCCTGGTGACCCCACTGCCAGCGGGAGGCTCCCGCTCTGGTGCAGGCCTACCAGCGGTTCAAGGATCGCGGCGTCGTCTTTCTGGGCGTGAACATCAACGATAAAGCCCCACAAGGGGCTGCCTTCGTGAGCCGGTACGGGATACCCTATCCCGCGGGCCACGATGCGGAAAACCGGATCGCGGGCCTCTTTGGGGTCGATGGCACGCCAACGACCTTCTTTCTGGACGGCGATCACACGGTGCTCGCCATCGCTCGAGGTCGCATGGAACCCCAGCGACTCGAGGCCGTCCTCGCAAATATGCTCCCCAGTCGTCAGTGACGGTGGTGCAGTCCTCCCACCGCGCCTACCTCATGGTGTGCGTACGGCTTCTCGCTGCCGCTCTGGTGGATTCTCGCGGGAGTCGAGATCCAGGGGGCACTCCACTATCCCTGGCCCGTATGGGTCATACCGTTGCTCATCACCCTCGTCGGGACGGCCCTCCCATACGCTCTGTGCATGGGGGCGCTCCGCCGGCTTCCGGCCACGCGCGTGAGCATCGTCGCGACCTTGGAACCCGTCATGGCGGGAAGGGTTACCTTTGTCCTCTTCAGTGAAAGCCTTGGACCGATCGAGCTGGTCGGTGGGACCCTCGTGATCCTCGCGGTGCTCGCGGTCCAGCACGGGGAGAGCGGAGAGGTGGCGCTCCGCGAACGGAGTGGCCAAGACCGGAGTTCTGGTGTATAAATTGCAAGGCTTCGTGTTGGGAGGAAGTGATGCTGTCTGTCAAATCTCTCCTCTACCCTTTTTATGAGCGGCTTCTCATTCGGGAGGTGTCTCGTGGGCCTCTGCCGCGTCACATCGGCTTGATCTTGGATGGGAACCGTCGGTACGCCCGCCAGGTTGGGTTTCGTAACCTCCTGGAGGGGCATCGACGCGGCGCCGACAAGCTCGAAGCCGTGATGGATTGGCTCGAGGAGCTCCAGATTCCCATTGTCACCATGTACGTCCTTTCGACAGAGAATCTCCATCGCCCCCCCGAGGAGCTCGGCCCGCTCCTGCAGCTGGTCGAGGCCAAGATGCGGGCGGTCGCCGTCGATCCCAAGATTCACCGGAAGGGGGTCCGAGTCCGGGCGGTGGGCCAGCGGGAGCGGCTCCCCACATTCTTGCAGGAGGCCATCGCCCTGGCTGAGGAGGCGACCCAGGGCTACGATCGATTCTTTCTCAACATCGCCGTGGGGTATGGGGGGCGGCAGGAGATCGCCGACGCGGTGCGGGACCTGCTGCAGGATCGCGCCCGACGGGGGCAGGATCTCGCGCGCGTGGCGGCCGAGATCACCCCAGAGGAGATTGGGAAGTATCTCTATACCTACGATCTCCCCGACCCAGACCTGATCCTCCGCACGAGCGGCGAGGTCCGCCTCTCCGGATTCTTGCTCTGGCAAAGCGCCTACAGCGAGTTCTACTTCTGCGACGCCTATTGGCCGGCCTTTCGGAAGATCGACCTCCTGAGGGCTATCCGGGCCTATCAGCAGCGCAAGCGCCGGTTCGGCTCCTAGCTGGCGGCGGCCCGGGTCTCATGAAGCTGCCTCTCCATCTTCACAGTTCACACCGGCGGTTGGTCACCAAACTCCCCTAGATCCACCCCCGCAGGATCTTCTCTGCGGATCTCGTCCAGGTGGCAGGTGTCGTTCAGGAGTACGAGCCGGGGGGAACCCTGATCGAAGCGGACTACGCTGATGCCACCGTTGGCGAGGCGCAGGCGATAGATCTGGTTCAGGTCGAGGCCGAGGGTGGAGGCGAGGTAGACGCGTGCCGTCACACCGTGGGTCACCACGGCGACCGCGTCGTCCGGGGTTTTCTCGCGGACGGTCCGAAAGGCCCGAAGGGTGCGCGCCACCAGGAGGGGCATCGACTCCGCGCCGGGCGGGGACACCTGCATGGGTTGATCGAGCCAGGCCTGGTAGGTGTCACGGCACCGGATCTGGAGCAGGGCGATGGGCTGGCCCTCCCACTCGCCGAGTCCCATCTCTCGGAGATCGGGGTCGAGGGTGAGTGGGGCCCCTAATCCGTCGGCGAGGATCTCTGCGGTCTCGGCCGCTCGCTTGAGAGTGCTTGCGTAGACTGCGCGGACCCTTGCTCGGGAAAGGGCCCGCACCACCGCCTGGGCCTGACGCCGGCCCCGGGGACTCAAGGGCGGGTCCTGCCCTCCCTGGAGGCGACCCTCGAGGTTCCAGAGTGATTCGCCGTGCCGGACGATGTACAGCTCAGGCATCTTCCCTCCCGGGGCGAAGGACTTCCTCGGCCAGCTTGATCAAGAGATCTTATCAGAGGTCACGGAGCGTGGCCAGGAGACCGTTCAGCACGCTCAAGGAGATCCGGTGCCCGGAGGCAGGGGATTCCGACGGCGTGGATTGGCCGCACCGCTTAGGCAGATGGTGGGGGGTCAGGGGTGGTGGCCCAGGTGCCGCTGTCCAGGAAGCTGCCGATCATCCGGAGCAGGGCTGTGGTGGAAAAGGGCTTGGTGAGGAACTCGTCGGCCCCCAGCGCTCGGACCTCTTTCTCCCCGACTCCTTCCACCCCGGTGAAGGCGATGACCGGCAGGCGGCGCGTTGCCTCTCGGCGCCGGAGCGCAGCGAGGATGTCCCGACCATCCAGCCCCGGCAGGATGACATCCAGCAGGAGCAGATCGGGCGGGCGCTGCGCCACCCTCGCCAGGGCCTCCTGCCCGTCGGCGACCGTCTCGACTGTATACCCGGTCTGCTTCAGCGCCGTCGCGATGGCCTGCACCACGCCCACATCGTCGTCCACCAGGAGGAGCCGGGGCCGGGCCCTCCGAGGGGGCCGGATGGGGAGGATGACGGTGAAGGTGCTCCCTCTCCCTTCCCCGTCAGACTCAGCCCGGATCTTGCCGCCTTGCAGCTCGACGAGCCGCTTGGTGAGGGCCAGGCCAAGGCCGGTCCCCTGGTGCTCCTTGGCCAGCGAGGCATCGAGCTGGGTGAACTCCCGGAAGAGCTTCGGGAGGTCCTCGGCCTTCATTCCGATGCCGGTGTCCTGGACAGCGAACTCCAGAAAATCTCGGGGCCGTTCATGGTTCATGGTTGATGGTTCATGGCTGGCCTCTTTCCCACGATGAACCCTGAACTCTGAACCATGAACCCATTTGGCGGTGACCGTGACGCGGCCCCCGTCCGGGGTGCACTTGACCGCGTTCGACAGCAGGTTGTAAAGAATCTGTTTGAAGCGGACGGGATCGGCCACGATGGTGGAGAGTCCTTCATCCATCTGAAGGTCCACCCGGAGCCCTTTGGCCTCGGCCTGGGGGCGGATGTCGTTCAGAGCGGCCTCTAAGGCCTGGCGGGGGGAGAAGGGCTCGGGCCAGAGCTCGATCTTTCTCGCTTCCACCTTGGAGAGGTCGAGGATATCGTTGATGAGTTGGAGAAGATGCTTCCCGCTCGTCCAGATGTTATCCACGTGGCGCTGCTGCTTCTCGTTCAGGGGGCCGAACTGTTGACCCTGCAAGAGCTCGGAGAAGCCGATGATGGCATTCAGGGGGGTCCGGAGTTCGTGTGACATCTCGGCCAGGAAGTCCGACTTGTGTTGGGAGGCCTCTTCAACGCGGCGCAGGGCCTCCTCGAGCCGGGCCTTAGCGGCCTCCAGCTCACGGGTGTGATCCTCCATCGTCCAATCTGGCTCCCCGTGAGACTCCTGGAGCTCCTCGGCTATGGAGTGAGAGGAGTTTGCCGGGGGGCCTACCTCATCCTGGCTCGCAGGTGTCACCCGCACTGCAAAGTCTCCTGCCGTCATCTTTTTTTCTGCTGGCTCGCCAAGGTGCCGGACCGGCCTGGGGAAGCTCCGGGCCAGTCCCCATCCGAGGAGGACGGCTACCGCCGTAGAGCCCAGGGCGACCAGGAGGAACCACCCACCCAGGCGTTCCGCCGGAGCATAGGCGACGGAAGCCGG
>JBHIAD010000137.1:0-4325 GCA_046758405.1 Methylomirabilales bacterium (SeqCode) | reverse complement strand
AGTTCCTGAAGGACCCCTCGCGATCGATCATCGCGTATAACGACAGCCCCGATGTCGGCTTCGAGGCGAGCCTCAACCCCTACCGGGGCTGCGAGCACGGCTGCATCTATTGCTATGCCCGCCCCACCCACGAGTATCTGGGCTTCTCGGCCGGTCTCGATTTCGAGACCAAGATCCTGGTGAAGGAAGACGCGCCAGCGCTGCTGCGCAAAGAGCTCTCTTCGCCCCGGTGGAGACCACAAATTGTTGCGATCAGCGGAGTGACGGACCCCTACCAGCCGGTGGAGCGGCGTCTCCAGCTCACGCGCCGGTGCCTGGAGGTCTTTGCAGAGTTCCGGAACCCCGTGGTCATCATCACAAAGAATCATCTTGTCACCCGTGATCTCGACCTGTTGGGGGAGCTCGCCCGCGATGACGCGGTCGCCGTGTACCTCTCCGTGACGACCCTCGATGCTCGTCTGGCCCGGACCATGGAGCCGCGGACCTCCACTCCTGCACGTCGACTGGCTGCCATTGAGGCCTTAGGCCAGGCTGGGGTCCCGAGTGGAATCCTCGTCGCTCCGGTGATCCCGGGACTGACGGATCATGAACTCCCGGCGATCATCGCCGCGGCGGCCCGGGCGGGGGCGCGATTTGCGGGCTACGTCGTGCTCCGGCTGCCCCACGGCGTGGGTCCCCTCTTCGAGCAATGGCTCACCCAGCACTTTCCCGAGAGAAAGGAAAGAGTGCTTAACCGAATTCGCGCCATCCGGGGTGGGAAGCTCAACGATCCGCAGTTCAATTCCCGGATGAAAGGGATGGGAATATTTGCCGAACAGATCGAAGCGATGTTTTCGCTCGCCTGCCGCAAAGTCGGCCTCACCGGGCGTCCACACCTTCCCACGGCCGCCTTCCGACAGCGGTCTCACCCCCAACTCCGACTCTTCGAATAGGCTCTCCGCTGGGCAAGTATCTCGCGTCACCGCTCCCGGCGCCGCCGTGCAAACCGTGAGGATTTCCGAGAATCCTTCACAGGAGAGTTCGGCGCAGATAGGCGCTCAGGTAATCGACGAAGGTGACCATCAGCAAGACCGCCAAGAGGAGCGTGAGGATCTGGTGGTCCCAGAACAGGTTCACCGCCAGCCGGAACTGCTGGCCAAGCCCGCCAGCTCCGACAAACCCGAGAATGGCCGCCGCCCGGATGTTGACCTCCCACCGGTACAACGCGAAGGACACGAAATGCGGTAAGGCCTGGGGGAGGATTCCGTACATGAGGATGGCAGGTCGGCGGGCTCCGGTCCCTTGGAGTGCCTCAATCGGCTGGGTATCGACGTTTTCCAAGACCTCCGCGAACAGCTTGCCGAGAACCCCGCCAGTGTGGACCCCGAGGGCCAGCACCCCAGCAAAGGGCCCGAGGCCGACCACGAAGACGAAGATAATCGCCCACACGATCTCCGGGATGCTCCGGAGCAGGTTCAGCGTCCCCCGGGCGGTCCAGAACAGGGCGAGCCGGATCCGTCGGGTCCGTGCCCGTTCCATGGCAAACAGCAGACCAGAGAAGGTGAGGGTGTGACTGGCGAAGAACACCAGCGCGAGGGCGATCCCCACAGCGAGCAGCGTACCGAGGAAAGAAATGGCGAAGGTCTCGACCGCGCCCCACCCGACCTGTCGGAGGAATCCGGGAGTGAGGTCCGGCGGAAACAGATTGATCACGTAGGCCAACATGTCCCGCCGAGCTTGCCCGCCAATGAGTCCAGTAAAATTCGATTCGGTCCCATGGAAGCTCCACAGGATGACGGCCAGGAGGCCTCCTCCCCAGGCCAGGTGCCGCCATCCGGCCCCAGGGGTGCGTCGCGAGATCATCAATGGCTGAGACATCCAGGGCACCTTCTTCCCTTTACTGAATCCTTTGTCGGACGACAAAACTGATCAGGTCGGTCAAGGCGACGAGGGTAAAAAGGATCAGCACCTGGGTGGCGACTTCGTTGAAGGCAAACATCCGCATGGAAACCTCGATCTGCTGTCCTATACCACCCGCCCCCACAAGTCCGAGGACCGCCGAGGCGCGCATCGCGCACTCCCAGCGGTACAGGGTGTACGAGACCAGATTCGGGAACGCTTGCGGAAGCATCCCGTACAGGAACACCGCCGGCCGTCCCGATCCGGTCGCTTGCAACGCCTCCAGAGGCCGCTGACTCACATCCTCGAAAAGTTCCGCGAAGACCTTCCCCAGGATCCCGCCGTAGGCGACACCGATGGCGAGCACACCTGGGAAGGGGCCGAGTCCGACCGCCCGCACAAAGATCAGGGCCCAGACGAGCTCCGGGACAGATCGCAGCAGGCTCAGGACTCCTCGGGCCGCGATGTACGGAACCGCTCGCAAGGCCCGCCGACCCGGGAATCCGCCAAGTTCAAATTGGTTTAAAATTCCGGCCAGGCTCAGGGTGTGGGTGGCCAGGACACTGAGAGGAAACCCGATCAGGAGTGCCAGCACAGTGCCAGCGATCGAGATCTGGATCGTCTCGACCACCGGCCAGGCCATTTGCCCGAGGAATTCCGCATCGACCCGAGGAGGGAATCCCCCCCGAACGAATTGGGTGATGCTCCCGAGGGCCTCCGCCGAGAACAGGGTGGGGAGATCCACATGGGTCAGGCGCCAGCTTCCGACGAAAGTTGTCAGAAACAGCAAGGAAAAGAGCGGCCAGAAGACGGATCGGTTAGAGACGTGGAAGCGGTCGGCAGACCCCGGGGGAGTGGGCGAATGCATAGGAGGACTCCGCGTCAGAGGCACGATGCTCTTCGAGGCGCCCTGTGTACAGGTCAGCGAGTTCGCCCTCCTCGATCTCGTCGGGGCGGCGATCGAAGGTGACACGTCCATCCCGGAAACCAATCACCCGAGGAAAGGCCTCCAGTGCCAGATCCACGCTGTGCAGGTTTATGACCAGGGTCGTCTTGAGCGCGGTGCTGACGTCCACGAGGAGGCGGACAATCGCGACGGCCAGCGCCGGATCGACTGAGGAGACCGGCTCGTCGGCGAGGATGACCTCGGGCTCTTGAAGCAAAACCCGGGCAATCGCCACCCGTTGCTGTTGACCGCCTGACAGGTCGTCCGTGCGGGCATAGAGCTTTTCGGGGATCCCCACGCGGCAAAGGGCCTCATACGCCACGTCGACCTCGGACGGCCTAAGCAGGGACCAGAGGGCACGCAGGGTCGGCCAGCGTCCCAGACGCCCCGCCAGGACGTTGTGGACCACCCAGAGACGGGGGACAAGGTTATGCTGCTGATAGACGGTACCGATCCGACGCCGCATCGCTCGGAGGTCTCTGCCGCGCAGGTCTCTGACCTCCCAATCGGCGATCCAGAGCCGCCCGGCCGACGGCCTCAGGGTGAGATTCATCAACCGAAACAGGGTGGTCTTGCCGGCCCCACTCGGCCCGATGACCGCCACCCGCTCACCACGATGGACGGTAAGGTCCACCCCGTCAACCGCCACGATGCCGCCCGGAAAGACCTTGCGGATACCTTCCAGCCGGTACACGGCTTCCGTCTCTCCAGAGGGAAGTCCATCGCGGGAGCGAGACGACCCAGCCCCCATCGCGCCCGGCGCGTTTCCCGCTACCCCGAGGCCGGACGACTCACTCACTCTCTGATCAGGCTCGCCGCCTTGGCTGCCTCTTCGATCCCGTTCCACCACTCATCCTTCGCCCGGGCATACTGCTTGGTCCGCTGCAGGTCCATGATCATTCGGTGTTCCCGGTTCTGGTAGTCCAACTGGAGAAAGGCCGCAGTAATCTTTTCCTTCAAGGCCTGCGGCAGGCCTCCCCGTGCGGTCCACACATAGTCCACATAAGGCGGCGTGGTCCAAAAGACGATCACCTGGTCGGTGTTGACTTTTTTCGTCCGGACCAGCTTCTCCCAGACTGAAATGCTCAATGCCCCGGCGTCGACCTTGCCAGCCTCGACCCAGGCCGCCGTTGCATCGTGCGCGCCGCTGAAGCTGAAACGCGAGAAGGCGCTCTCCGGCGTAATGCCATGCTCGAGGAGGAAGTGACGGGGCATCAGATGGCCCGAGGTTGAACTCTCGCTGCCGAAGGCGAAGGTGCGCCCCTCCAGGTCCTGGAGGGTCCGGATCCCGGACCCCTTCCGGGTGATGAAGACGCTGCGGAACTTCTTGTCCTCCTCGCGCATCACCAGGCGTGTGGCGGTCCCACCGGTTCGGCGAACCGCCTGGACCGAGGTAAAGCCCCCGTACCAGACGAGATCCAGCTTGTTCGCCGCCAGCCCCTCGACGGTCGCCGCGTAGTCCACGACGGGGACGTACTTCACGGGGAGACCCACCTCCCGG
>JBHIAD010000136.1:0-4346 GCA_046758405.1 Methylomirabilales bacterium (SeqCode) | reverse complement strand
CCGGGGCCGTATCGAAGAGGGGAAGGTCTTCGTCCACCGGGGCCGTAAAGGGATGATGCACCGCCTGATATCGCCCCTCCTCTGAGTTGAACTCCAGGAGAGGGAAGTCGATGACCCAGAGGGGACGAAATTGATCCGAGGCAACCAACCCAAAGAGTTGGCCCAGGTGCCCCCTGAGGCGACCGAGGGCTTCGGCCACAATCGGAGGCTGATCGGCGACGAGGAGGAAGAGATCCCCCTCGCGGAGTCCGACCCGGTTCGCGATGGCCTGCAGGGCATCCGTCCCGATGAACTTGGCCACCGGGGACTCCACCCTGTCGCCAACCATTCGGAGAGGAGTAAGCCCCGTGGCCCCAAAACCCTTCGCGAACTCAGTCCATGCCTCCAAGGTCTTGCGGCTCACCTCCGAGGCCCGGCCCTGGAGGCACAGCCCCTTCACCTGGCCTCCCTGAGCAAGGGCCTCCCCGAAGGGTCGGAAGGCGACTCCCTGAACGAGGTCGCTCACATCAACGAGGGGCATATCGAAGCGGAGGTCGGGCCGATCGGTTCCATACCGGGCTATCGCCTCAGCATAGGAAAGCCTGGGAAAAGGCTTCTCCAGCTCGACCCCGCGGATCTCGCGAAACAGCACCTGGACCATCTCCTCGGTGATGGCCAAGACATCGTCGCGATCCGCAAAGGACATTTCCAGATCGATCTGGGTGAACTCGGGCTGGCGATCCGCCCGGAGGTCCTCATCGCGGAAACAGCGGACGATCTGCACGTAGCGGTCGAATCCGGCAACCATCAGGAGCTGCTTGAAGAGTTGCGGGGACTGGGGCAGGGCAAAGAAGTGACCCGGGTATAGGCGCGACGGCACCAGGTAGTCCCGGGCCCCCTCGGGGGTGCTGCGGGTGAGGACGGGGGTCTCGATCTCGACGAATCCATGGCGATCGAAGAAGCGACGGACCGCCTGCGTGATCCGATGACGCATCAGGAGTTTCTCCTGCAAGGCGGGTCGCCTGAGATCGAGGTACCGGTAGGTCAGGCGCGTCTCTTCACTGGCCGGGGTCTCTTCGTCGATGGGAAAGACCGGGGTCCGGGCCTCGCTCAGGATCTCAAGCCGCCTCGCCCGGACTTCAACGGTCCCCGTGCGGAGATCCGGGTTCTCCGTCCCAGCCGGCCGGCGCAGGACGAGACCCTCTACGGCGACCACGAACTCGGCGCGGAGCCGCTTGGCCGTCTCGAAGGCCTCCGGGCTGTCCCCCGGACCGAAGACCACCTGCACGATCCCTGCCCGATCCCGGAGGTCCACGAAGACGAGCCCCCCATGGTCTCGCCGCCGGTGAACCCAGCCACAGAGGGTGACCGTCCGGTCCACCCGGTCCACTGAAACCTCGCCACAGTAACAGCTTCGCTTCACCTTCGCCCACTCCTGACGTTCAACAATCCGCTATCAGCATGGCTCTCCCTGCTTCGCCCTCGCCAGACGGTCCACCACTTCACCCAACGGAATGGACTCCTGGCCTCCCCCCTTCATATCCTTCAGGGTCACCTCCCTCTTCTCCAGCTCATCCTCCCCCAGGATCACCACGAATCGGTACCGCTTCTTATCGGCCTCGCGCAGTTGTGAGCGCAGGCTTCGGTCTCCTTCGCCCCGGAGGTCCAGGCCTGTCCGGACATCGGCCCTTCTCAGTTTCTGGACCAGAAGAAGTCCCTCCTTGAAGGCATCGCGCCCCACGGTTGCCACAAACGCCCCCTCGAGGGACTGGGCCGCGGGGGCCTCCCCTCCTTGCCGGCCTCTAGCCTCAAGGGAAGTCACCACTCGCTCGAGGCCGATGGCAAAGCCGATGCCGGGGATAGCCTTGCCGCCGATTTCCTTAGCTAGTCCATCATAGCGCCCCCCGCCGGCAACCGCGTTCTGCGCTCCCAGGGCCGGATTGACGAGCTCAAAGGCCGTCCGGGTGTAATAGTCGAGCCCTCTTACGAGGCGCGGATCTAATTCGTACTTCACGTCCAGGGCATCCAGGAGCTCCCGCAGGCCTCGGAAGTGATCGGCGCACGGATCACACAGGAAGTCTATGCTCTTCGGCGCATGGGCCGTCACCGCTCGGCACCCGGGGTTCTTACAGTCCAGGACCCGCAGCGGATTGCGGCCCAGGCGCCCCTGGCAGTCGCGACAGAGCTTGGCCTTCCGGGAACGCAAGAATCCTGTAAGCCGTTCAACATAGGACGGCCGACACAAGGGATCTCCTATGCTATTCAGGTGAAGCTCCAGGTCCGGGAGGCCCCATTCCTCGAAGAGGTGCAGGAGCAACGCCAACATTTCGGCATCAACTCCCGGGCCCTGAACACCGATCGCCTCCACCCCGATTTGGTGAAACTGGCGAAATCGACCCGACTGGGGTCTTTCACGACGGAACATGGGACCGATATAGTAGACCTTGACAGGCCTCCCCTCTGACAGGAGGTTATGCTCATGCACGGCCCGGACCACGGCCGCCGTGGCTTCCGGCCGAAGGGTTAAGCTCTCGCCGCCCTTATCGGTGAAGGTGTACATCTCCTTCTCCACGATATCGGTCCCCTCGCCGATGGCACGGATGAAGAGCTCGGTTCGTTCAAAGACCGGGGTCCTGATTTCGGTATACCCGTACGCTGCGAGGAGACGCCGACAGCGGACTTCCACCCGCTGCCATGCCGCACTCTGTTCCGGCAGGATGTCAGGAGCCCCGCGGACCCCTTGAACCCGTGGGCGCACGTTCCTCATCCTTCCCTCCTCGCCTGTAGCAACCCCGACGGAGCACACCACCGCTTCCCGAAGGTCCTGTCATGATGCCACAGGTAGCAGGGGAAAGAAAAGCAGGCCGTTAATAGATGGGATTTCGGTCAAAGCGGTGGGTCGATTCGATGAAGCGGAGGGTCCCCGAGCGGCTGCGGATCACCAGGGAGTGGGTTTTCGCCCCCCCTCCAAAGAAACGGACTCCCTTCAGCAGGTCTCCGTCAGTAACGCCGGTCGCGGTGAAGGTCACCTCGTTCCCCCCAGCGAGATCCCGGATGGTCAGGACCCGGTCCACCTCCTCCTTGAGGCCGACCCGGCGGAGTTCTTCCACCTCAGGATCACTGGCCGGGCAGAGACGCGCCTGCATGTCCCCCCCGAGGCAGCGCAATGCGGCTGCGGTGAGGACGCCCTCTGGGGCGCGGCCGATCCCCATCAGGACATCGACCCCCGAGTCCTCGATGGCGGTCGCGAGGGCGGCTGAGAGATCCCCATGGGGGATAAGCTTGATCCGGGCGCCCGCCTCCCGAACCTCACGGATCAGCTCGGCGTGCCGCGGACGATCCAGGATCACCACCGTGAGATCCTCCACGTAGCATTTCATCGCCTCGGCGATGGCCTCAAGGTTCATGGTGGGGGAGGCGGTCAGATCGATGGCGCCGACGGCCCGGGGCCCGACCGCCACCTTCTCCATATAAATGTTGGGGGTCGGCAGGAAGCATCCCGGCTCAGCAAGGGCCACCACCGAGAGGGCGTTTCCCCGACCTTCCGCCAGAATCGCTTCCCCCTCGAGTGGGTCCAGGGCAACGTCCAGTTCCGGTCTCTGCCCCGACCCAATCGTTTCGCCGGTGAAGAGGACCGTATTATGCTCCCGTTCCCCCTTGCCGATGACAACGGTCCCAGCGCACTCGACCACGTCAAAGGCACGGCGCATGGCATCGATGGCCGCCTGTTCAGCCACCTTGCTGTTGCCCCGTCCCATCCATCGCGCCGACGAGAGCGCCGCCGCCTCGGTGACCCGAACCACTTCCAGGGCTAAGTTGCGATCCACCTTTGTTCCCTCGAGGTGAGGTTGGTTCGAAAGGCACTGATTCTAGGGGTGGTTACCGGTCTCAGGAATATAAAAGAGAGGGGTCGCGGTGTCAAGGACAAGTTCTTTTTCCCTTGTGCATCCTCGGCCCTTATGATAGAGAATACCTACCTTCCTGTTGCTCCCTCTGCTCACTACGTTGGTTGAGACGCTTGGGTTCATTATCCGACCACGGGCCCCCGGGCCAACCGAACGATCATGATCGACTTGGAAAGGAGGATCGGGACATGGCAGCCAAAAAGATCACGGTTAGTGTCATCAAGGCCGACGTAGGAAGCTATGTGGGCCACAATCGGGTCCATCCGGATCTCCTGGCCAAGGCCGGAGAGTGCCTCAAGGCCGCCCAGAAGCAGGGACTCCTGATCGATTATTATGTTGGCCGCTGCGGCGACGACATCGACCTGGTCATGACGCATACCAAGGGGGAAGAGGCCGAGGCGATCCATAAGCTCGCCTGGGACACCTTCCTCGCCTGTACCCAGGTGGCCAAGGAGCTGAAGC
>JBHIAD010000135.1:0-4415 GCA_046758405.1 Methylomirabilales bacterium (SeqCode) | reverse complement strand
TCCTTTCCTTACATCGGCGCTAGCGAGGCTGCACTCGATCGATTCGAGGTATCAGGCCTCTGTCCCGGATGAGTCAGGAAAGGAGAGCACGATCAATCTGCCAAAATGATACCGCCTGGGGCTGATCAACCCCAGGCGGTACCCGAAGTCCCCTCACCTCAGCATCCCCTCAGAGCCCTACTGCTGATCGCTCGTCAACCAGTTGCTCGGGGTGTGACCCCTTCGCTCTGGAGGAGGCAGAGGTGAGGGGGAAGCGCAACTAGTGCCGGCCGCTGCGATCTACTCGATCGTGCCGATCGTGACGCTCGCGCCGCTCATGCCGTTCGCGTCGTCGCTCCGCATGCTCGCGCCGGCCGGATCGGTGGTGTCGCTCCAGCTTCTCCACACGATCGCCGTCGTCACCCCTGCGCCCCCGGGTCACCTCATGGTCGCGGCCCCGGTGGCGATTGTGATCGTCTCGCCCGAAATCCTTGGCGTGGTCATCGTTCAGGTCCCGGCTCGCCTTGTCCCGCCCCCGATGGCGGCGATCCTCGGCCTTGCCCCGCCCACGATGATCTGGACGGACCTCGTCCCTGCGCACTACTCCATTCCGGCGCTCTATCCGCACGCGGTTGCCGTTCGCGTCGAACCCCTCGACTCGCACGCGGTCGAAGCCCTGAAGACCGGCCGCGAACGCCCGGGCTGCGTCCGGGGTCGCGAAATGTACCCCCTCAACGCGCGCTCGGAGCGTCCCTTCCTCCCGCTTGACCCGCATTTCAACCCGCCGACCATCCGCGGTGACGCCCCGGATCTTCACCTGTCGCTCTACGCCATCGTCCCGGTTCGGGATCGCTGCACCGATGTCACCCCAGAAGGTGGGGTTGACAAGCTGGTCATCGGTCAGGGTGAGATCCCGGAAGTTGACCTCGCGGGCACCACCAGCAAATTCGGCCTCGATTTTCCCAGTCGTGGGCAGCTCTCCCCGAATATTGACCTCTCCTTGCTCCTGCGCGAGGGCCGGGCCCCCCACCTCGAGGACCAGCACTGCCCCTACCACTAGCATCACCCACCGTTTCATCGACTGCCTCCTTTCCCCTGAGGCCCCGATCGGTCGACCCTGGACCTCAGGTGCTCTCACCTGCCCGGTGAAAGATCAGTTGGATGAATTGCATGACCTCTGTTTCATTTCACCCCCAAAGGTGAATCATTCTACATACTATAAGTTCGACTTTTGGTAATACTTTAAGTACGCACATGGTGATGGCGAATCCGATGGAACCAAACTGTCCTTTCGATATCAGCTACTTACGATATACCAGACTTGTGCTTGATCTAAGAACTTCCCCAGCACCCGCGTCAGAACAGAGCAGAAATCGTGCCATCATAATTGGCAATCAGTCCGATATACCGCCCACACGCCCCTCGACCCGGTTGTTTCATTCGATGTTCAGGAATCTAAAGGGTTGAAACGCAGGGTGATCGATTTTGCAACATACGGGAGCAGGCGGTGTCAGCTTTTCCCTTATCTGACGAGGAGTTTTGCATCGCCAGGCAATGGCATAATCCTTGCTCATATCTCTACTCCGGTACAGTGATTGACCGGAAACCTGATGGAGGAGCGTCATGAGCCATAGACCTGAGGACCGGTTCTTTCAGGTTGCAACAGTGCTCACGCTCTTCGCCTACCCCGCAATGCTCCTTGCCTTTCTCTACGAGCGGGCTGGGGCCTATCTCGTTCTGATCATCGCCATCGGTGCAGCGGGGTGCTGGCTTCTTGGTCTTCTCCGTACACTCCTTCCCGTCCGGCCTTCCGCCAGGGGCTGAGGCGCGCGGAACCCTTCCGGCTTGCTTTCGCTTTCCCCTTCCCTTAGAATATGACGGCCATTCAGGGGGGGGCGCGTGGGTCAATCGACCAGCGACAGAGACCCCGTCCGGGTACTTGTGACCGGCGGCACCGGTTTTATCGGAAGCCACCTCGTGAAGCTCTTGCTCCGGCGGGGAGTGCGCCTGACCTGTTTGCTTCGCCCAACCAGCCCGAGGACCTGGCTCCCACCGGAGACCAATATCATCGAGGGGGACCTCACGGACCCCCGCAGTCTCCGGCAGATCGCGGCCACCGGCTTTGATTACGTGTATCACCTTGGGGGCTTGACCAAGTCGGTGGACCCCAACCACTACGAAGCGGTCAACCACCTGGGCGTCAAGCACCTTGCCGAGGCGTGCGCGGCAGGGCCTACCCCTCCCAAGGTTTTTCTATACCTGAGCAGCCTAGCGGCGGCCGGCCCGAGCCCCGACGGGCGCGCCCTCACCGAGGAGGACCCTCCGCGCCCGATCAGCCGATACGGGCGAAGCAAGTTGGCCGGCGAGGCGGCCTTGCAGGCACTTGAGGCCTCCCTTCCTTGGGTGATCGTCCGGGCGCCAGTGATCTACGGTCCCCGGGACCGAGCCCTGCTCCCGTTCTTTCGCCTGGCCACCTGGCGCATTGCCCTCGCGCCCCCTGGTGACAGGACCCTCAGCCTCTGTCATGTGGACGACCTCGCCGAAGGGTTGACCAAGGCAGTGCTCGGAGGGAAGACGGGGCAGATCTATTACGTGAGTGACGGCCGACTCCACTCCTGGCGAGCCGTGCTCGCGGCGATTGGCGAGGCACTCGGGGTCCGACCTGTTCGGCTTCCCCTCTGGCCGGGCCTGCTGAGCCCCCTCGCGATCATCGGGGAAGCTTGGAGCCATGGGGGAGGCGGACCAGCACCCTTCTTGAACCGGGACAAGGTGGAAGAGCTCAAGGCCGCACACTGGGTGTGTGATTCCAGCAAGGCAGTTCGAGAATGGGACTACGCCCCTCGCGTCTCCCTGGCAGAGGGGATGCGGCGAACCGTTGCCTGGTACAGAGAGCAGGGCTGGCTTTAGGGGGGAGAGCGATGGACATCTTTGCCAAGTGCTCCGCCTACACCGATGCCAAGGCCGTCATGGCAGCCGGCCTGTACCCGTATTTCCAGGAGATCCGCTCTGCCCAGGAGCCGGAAGTGACGGTGAACGGGCGGCGGATGATCATGGTTGGTTCGAACAACTATCTCGGGCTCACCTCACACCCCAGGGTGAAGGTAGCGGCCCGCCGAGCGCTCGAACGGTACGGCACCGGCTGCGCAGGCTCCCGGTTCCTGAGCGGGACCCTCGACCTCCACCACAAGGTGGAGGACCAGATTGCGAAGTTCAAGAAGAAGGAGGCGGCCATCCTCTTTTCCACCGGCTTCCTGACGAACCTGGGGGCGATCTCCGCCTTAGTGGGTAAGGAGGATGTCGTCTTCATCGACCGGTGGAACCACGCCAGCATCATTGACGGATGCCGGCTCGCCTTCGGCCAGATCTGCAAGTACCGCCACAACGACATGAAAGATCTCGAGCGCCTCCTCGCGGCTCACCCCACACGCGGGAAGCTCATCGTCGTCGACGGTGTCTTCAGCATGGAGGGAGACCTGGCCGACCTGCCGGGCATCGTCGCCCTCGCCCGCCAGTACGGGGCACGGGTGATGGTGGATGACGCCCACGCGACCGGGGTCCTGGGGAGCGGGGGACACGGGACCGCCGAACACTTTGACCTGGAGGGCGAGGTCGATATCGTTATGGGAACCTGCAGCAAGACCCTGGCTGCCGTGGGCGGCTTCGTGGCGGCGAGCCACGAGGTGATCCACTATATCAAGCATCACGCCCGTTCCCTCATCTTCAGCGCCTCCCTCCCCCCGGCCTGCGTCGCGACCATCGGCGCGGCCCTCGAGGTCATCGAGGAGGAACCCGACCGCCGAGAGGCCCTTTGGGGCAACGCCGATCATGTCCGAGGTGAACTGCGGGCCTTGGGCTTCGATACCGGGCTGAGCCAAAGTCCGATCATTCCGGTGATCATCGGCGAGGACCGGATGGCCTTCCGGATGTGGCGAGCCCTCTCGGAACGGAGAATCTTCGTCAATGTTGGCGTGAGCCCGGCGGTGCCTGAAGGGCGTGCCCTGATCCGCACGAGCTATATGGCCACCCACACCTCCAGTCAACTCGACCAGGTCCTTGAGGCCTTCCGAGGGGCTGGTAAGGAGCTCGGGATGATCTGAGACGATCATGGTGATCCGACCGGTCCGGTATCCCACCGAGCTTCGCATCTTCCAGTCCCTCCCCTGGGCAATCTACCGTGACGACCCCCACTGGGTTCCTCCGCTGCTGCGCGAAGAGCGCCGCCTCCTCAACGGGGAGCACCCCTTCTTCGAGCAAGCCGCCAAGCAAGCCTTTCTCCTCTGGGAGGGGAAGGAGGCCATCGGCCGGATCTGTGCCATCCACGACCGACACCATCTGGCGGTGCACGGAGATGGAGTCGGCTTCTTCGGTTTCTTCGAGTGCCGCGGGGACGTCGATGCGGCGAGGGTGCTGCTCGATACCGCCCGAGCCTGGCTCCG
>JBHIAD010000134.1:0-4553 GCA_046758405.1 Methylomirabilales bacterium (SeqCode) | reverse complement strand
GGCGTTGCCATGGGGCGGCGTGTTGGCATCTTTGTCCCGAGATCACTCCAAATCAAATCATGGGGCCCTATTTAGTGCCGTTCCAACTGTTTGTGACGACTTTCGCACTGCGCGCAGTCGCGATGGTTGTCGTAAACGCAAGCAGGTAACGGTCGGCGCAACAAGTTGGAAGGGCACTAGAGCCCTGGCATGAGCGTGACCGGGCGCGGAAAGGGCTGACGGAGGAATCGAATGGCAAATCTGAGCATGAGAGAGTTGCTGGAGGCCGGGGTGCACTTCGGTCACCAGACCAAGCGCTGGAACCCCAAGATGGCCAAGTACATCTTCGGGGAGCGCAACGGCATCTACATCATCGACCTGCAGAAGACGCTGAAGAAGTTCCGCGAGGCTTACACTTTCGTGCGGGACCTGGCAGCCAACGGCGGGACCCTCCTCTTTGTCGGGACGAAGAAGCAGGCGCAGGAGACCGTATACGAGGAGGCGACGCGCTGCGGGATGTTCTACGCGAACCAGCGGTGGCTGGGGGGGACCCTGACCAACTTTGCGACCATCGTCAAGTCCATTGCTCGGCTGAAGAAGCTGGAGGAGATGAATGAGACGGGGGAGTACGAGGGGCTCCCCAAGAAGGAGGTGCTGGGCCTCGAGCGGGAGCGCCAGAAGATGGAGCGGGCCTTGGGGGGGATCAAGGACATGGATCGGCTGCCGTCGGCCGTGTTCGTCATCGATCCCCACGAGGAGAAGATCGCTGTGGCCGAGGCGCAGCGACTGGTCATTCCCATCGCGGCGCTCGTAGATACCAACTGTGATCCCACCGGGATCGACTACCCCATCCCGGGGAACGACGACGCCATCCGGTCGGTCCGGCTGATCACTTCCCGGATCGCTGATGCGGTCATTGAAGGGCGAGGGACGCTGGCCAAGACCGAGCCAGAGGAGTCTCAGGCTGCCGACCTGACCGAAGAAGCACTGGCCTCTGCCGAGCAGCCCTCATAGGGGGAGGAACCGCGATCGTGGCTCGACCGGCAGAGTTGGTGAAGGAGCTTCGGGACCGCACCGGAGCCGGGGTCATGGACTGCAAAGCCGCTCTTGAGGTCTCGGCGGGCGATTTCGACAAGGCCGTGGAGTTTCTCCGGAAGAAGGGGTTGGCCGACGCCGCCAAGCGTGCCCAGCGCGAGGCCTGTGACGGGGGGGTGGGGTCCTACCTCCACCCCGGCGGGAAGATCGGCGTGCTCGTGGAGGTGAACTGCGAGACCGACTTCGTGGCACGGACCGATGCCTTCCAGCAGCTGGTAAAGGATCTGGCCATGCAGGTGGCAGCTGCCAACCCGACCTACGTTGCCCGGGAGCAGGTTCCGCCCGCGGTGCTGGAAAAGGAGCGCGACATTTACCGCCAGCAGATGAGTGACCAGAAGAAACCTCCGCATGTGCTGGATAAGATCGTCGAGGGCAAGCTCGAGAAGTTCTACGCCGAGCACTGCCTGCTAGACCAGCCCTTCATCCGAGATGCCTCGGGGAAGACCAGGGTCCGCGAGCTGGTGGACCAAGTCAATGCGCGGGTCGGGGAGCGGGTGGTGGTACGCCGCTTTGCTCGCTTCAAGGTGGGCGAGGAAGGGTAGCGGTGGCCTCCGGTCAGGCCTCCGCCGACATCGCCTACCGGCGGGTCGTCCTGAAGCTCTCCGGGGAGGCGCTGGCTGGCGAGCGCGGGTATGGCATCGACCCGGATGTCCTCATCCGGGTCTCTGAGGAAGTGAAGGATCTGGCCGACCTGGGCGTCCAGGTCGCCATCGTCATCGGCGGCGGCAACATCTTCCGCGGGCTGGCGGCCACGGCCGGTGGAATGGAGCGGGCCACTGCCGATTACATGGGGATGCTTGCCACGGTCATCAATGCCCTGGCGCTCCAGGACGCGATCGAGAAGACCGGGGTGCTGACCCGGGTGCTTTCTGCCATCGAGATGCGGGCGGTGTCGGAACCGTACATCCGGCGCCGGGCCATCCGGCACCTCGAAAAGGGGCGGGTGGTGATCTTCGCCGCGGGGACCGGGAACCCCTTCTTCACCAGCGACACGGCTGCCGCACTCAGGGCCGTTGAGAGCGGAGCGGAGGTGATTCTCAAGGCCACCAACGTTGACGGAGTGTACTCCTCCGATCCCAAGAAGGACCCCTCGGCCACCCGGATCCCGCGGCTCAGCTACATCGAGGTGCTCAACCGGGGCCTCCAGATCATGGACGCCACCGCCATCTCGCTCTGCATGGACAACAAGCTGCCCATCGTGATCTTCGACCTGACCAGGCGCGGCAACATCAGGCGGATCGTCAAGGGGGAGCCGGTGGGCTCCCTCATCACCACTGACGATTCGACCCTCAGGGGGTGACGCACGATGCAGGCCGTGATCAAGGATGCGGAAACGCGGATGCAGGGAGCCGTGGACGTGCTCGGCAAGGAGTTCACGGGTGTGCGCACCGGCCGGGCCAGCACTGGACTTCTAGACCCCATCCGGGTGGACTACTACGGCACTCCCACGGCGGTCAATCAGGTTGCCTCCCTGTCGATCCCCGACCCCAGAACCATCCTCATCCAACCCTGGGACGCGAGCCTGCTGCCGGCCCTAGAGAGGGCCATCATGAAATCTGACCTCGGGCTCACGCCGGCCAATGACGGCAAGGTGATCCGCCTCACCATACCGCCCCTGACCGAGGAGCGCCGGAAGCAGTTGGCCAAGGTCGTGGGGAAGCTGGCGGAGGAAGCCCGCGTGGCGATCCGGAATATCCGGCAGGATGCCAACAAGAAGCTCAAGGGCATGGAGAAAGACAAGAAGATCTCCGAAGACGAGTCCAGACGCGGGCAGGACCAGGTGCAGAAGACCACCGACAGGTTCATCCGGCGGGTGGATGAGTTGCTCGAGAAGAAGGAAGAGGAGATCCTGGCGTTCTAAACCACGTGACGGTCCCAAACCTGGCCGCCCTCGATGAGGGTGAGCTCCTGGAGCGCGTCAAGGCTGGACCGGTCCCCGCCCATGTCGCCATCATCATGGATGGCAACGGACGCTGGGCGACCCGACGGCGGCTTCCGCGCGTGGCAGGCCACCGGGAGGGCGTCAAGACCGTCCGGGCCGCTGCGCGTGCGGCCGACAAGGTGGGTATCCGCTATCTCACCCTCTACGCCTTCTCCTCGGAAAACTGGAACCGCCCTTCGACCGAGGTCTCCACGCTGATGAAGCTCCTGAGGGTCTCCCTCGCCCGCGAGCTCCCCGAGCTCATCGCTAACAACGTCCGGCTCCTGACCATCGGGCGGGCCGAGGGGCTCGCCGCTTCCGTCAAACAAGGGATCGATCGGGCAATGGCGAGCACGGCGGGCAACACGGGCCTGACGCTCATCATGGCCCTGAATTACGGGGGACGCGACGAGCTGGTGGACGCCTGCCGGACCCTGGCCGGTCAGGTCCGGCGGGGAGAGCTGGCTCCCCAGCAGATCGACGAGGCGCGAGTGGCCCGGGCGCTCTATACGCGGGACGTGCCGGATCCTGACCTCTTGATCCGGACGAGCGGTGAGATGCGGATCTCCAACTTCCTGCTCTGGCAGATCGCCTATGCAGAAATCTGGATCACTCCCACCCTCTGGCCCGATTTCGGCCCCCGAGAGCTTTACCTCGCCGTGGCCGAGTATCAGCGCCGGGAGCGCCGTTTCGGCGGTGTGTGAGCGTGGAGGTCGAGGTCACCCCGATTGCCGGCAAGCTGGGGTCCCGCCCCGACTGGGGTGTGGTCCTCGCCAAGCGCGTGGGGAGCGGGGTGCTCTTCATCCCGTTCTTCGTGTTGCTCACCGGCTATGCCCCGGGGTGGATGTTCGCCCTCTTCATCGTACTGGTGGCAGGGGTAGCGCAGTGGGAGTATGCCAGAATGGTCGCGGGGGCGGGGCTGGAGATCCATCGGCTGACGGCGCTCCTGGCTGGCCTCCTGGTGACTGCGAGTTTTGCCTGGCGCCCGGCGACCCACGTGGCCCTCACGCTCGCGGTGGCCGGGGTGCTGATCTCAGGCCTCTGGTCGGGTTGGTCTCGAGGGCCCCGGTGGGGAGCCACGGCGACCACGCTCATGGGCGTCATGTACGTCAACTGGCTCCTCGGTCACGTGCTGTGGCTCCGTGCCCTCCCTCACGGCGTGGCGTGGGTCTTCCTCCTGGTGTGGGTGACCTGGGTGGGAGAGGCGGCCGCCTACTGTGTCGGGTCGACGCTCGGGCGGCACCAGCTCGCGCCGGTGATGAGCCCCGCCAAGACCGTGGAAGGTGCGCTGGTGCAGCTCATGGTCTCGCCAGCGGCAGCGCTTGTCGGCCGCTGGTGGTTCTTCCCTGAGTCCACGTTCCTCGACGCCCTCAGCGTCGGCCTTATTCTGGGAATCGTGGGGCAAGTCGGAGACCTGGCGGAGTCCTTCTTCAAGCGGAGCTGCGGCACCAAGGACACGGGGGGTCTGATCCCCGGGCACGGCGGTGTGCTTGACCGAATAGACAGCTTGCTCTTGAACGCGCCGGCCCTGCTTTACTACGGCTATTTCCTTGCGGAA
>JBHIAD010000133.1:0-4586 GCA_046758405.1 Methylomirabilales bacterium (SeqCode) | reverse complement strand
CTCCGCGGCCACGCGGAGTCGGCCCGGGTGAAGCGCCGGCATCGAGCGGAAGAGCGTGCCCAGCTCGCGCCGCTCAAGATGCTCTTCCCGACCGCCCTCTTTTTATTTCCGGTCTTCTTTCTCGTCACCTTGGTCCCGTCGCTGATGAGGCTACTACAGGCCTTCAAACAGATCGTAAGATAACGGGGGTGGACGAACAGATGAAAACGAAGATGCTGAATGGTATGTTGGTACTGGCGGGGCTGGCGGGTGTTGCCCTCCCCGCGGCGGCGCAGGATATGACCGCCGAGGTACGGACCTGGACAGGGGAGTCGTGGCGGCTGACCCAACCCTCGCTTGAGGTCTTTTACACGATCATGCCGGAAGCCGGGGAAGCGGGCGAACCCGTGTCCGAGGGTATGCGTATTTCCCTGCAGGAGTTCGCTGCCCGCGGTGAACGCGAGCGGACCAGGGCCAGGCAGTTGGAGGAGGCACCGCCATTGCAGGGTCACAACCAGGCGGAGGTAGTGACCCTCTCCCGAGAGGGGGTCGAGACGCAGATCCCCCTCGGTAGGATCCGGAGCCTCCAATTCTTCCGGCAGCCCGTTGAGAAAAGTCCTCTCCCGCCCTACGCGGCGGCTACCCACTTCCGCACCTCCGCCACGGCAGTGCTGGTGGATGGATCCCGCGTCGAGGCGGACTATGTGAACCTGGGTACGACGGTTCTGCGGGGGATGACACCAGAGGGGCGCGTGGACATCCCCTGGCAGGAGGTCGAGAACGTCCGCTTCGGGCCGGCCGAGGTCGCAAAGACCACCGAAGAGAGGGCCGCGCCTCCGCCCGCCGTCGCCGAGGCTCCGAAGCCCCCGCTTGGAATATCAGAGATCACCCCCCTCCAGGATGTGTTCTTTGACTTCGACAGGTTTGCCCTTCGCAACGACACCAAGGCGGCGCTGAACCAGAACGTGAAGTGGCTCAAGGCCAATCTTGATGCGAAGGTCATCGTCGAAGGGTACTGCGACGAGCGGGGGACCAACGAGTACAACCTCGCCCTCGGCGAGCGTCGGGCCAACGCGGTCCGTGATTACCTGATGGTCAGCGGCATCGACCAGGGCCGTGTCTCGACGATCAGCTATGGCGAGGAACGCCCCTTCGTCCTCAGCCACGACGAATCGTCGTGGAAATGGAATCGCCGCGCTCATTTCGTGGTGACCAAGTAGGAAGCAGGGGGTCCCCGGCGGTATGGGAAGGGAGAAACGAGCCATGAAGCTTCATTCGCTTAAGGATCAGCGGGGGACTGTGTTGGTCTTCACGATCATCATATTGGTCTTCCTCCTCGTCATGGGGGGGATTGCCATCGACCTCGCCTATCACGCTGCTGCCAGGGGCGAACTCCAGCGGAGCATGGACGCAGCCTCCCTGGCCGGGGCGGGGAAGCTCGCCTTCGACGACACGGTCTTTGTAGAAGCACGCCAGTTTGCACAACAGTACGCCAGCCTGAACGCCTACCGGGTGGGAACCATCAATCTCGACCTCAATTCAGATGCCAGTGGATTCAACCTTGCTTCCAATGGGGACATCGTCCTGGGGGTTTGGCAGGGGGTGGCGGACGGGGTAGTCTGCATCCCGTCCCCGGACGAATCCAGCTGCGCCACGACGGCTTGCTTCACGCCGTTCAATGATGGCACCGTGGTTAACGCCGTCTGCACCCAGTATACGACGCAGATTCCGACGTCGTTCCTGCGGCTCCTGGGTTTCAACACCCTCCAGGTGTCGGCGCACGCCATTGCAACCTCCAATCCGCTGCTGACTCCGCCGGAGAGCACCTGTATCTTCCCCATCGGGCTATCCGATTGTGTCTACGAGGGAGGGGCCTTCGCTTCGAATTCGCTCGGGTGTGGGGCTGCCGCCACCATGATGTCCAGTAGCGGCAAGGGTCCCGGCAACGAACCCGGGGCCTCCAATACCGCCGTGTGGGTGAGCCTGGATCCATGCAGTGATGGTATCGGTTGCACCAC
This sequence comes from Methylomirabilales bacterium (SeqCode), assembly GCA_046758405.1. GTDB lineage: Bacteria > Methylomirabilota > Methylomirabilia > Methylomirabilales > CSP1-5 > JBHIAD01. Next base: position 2,589 of record JBHIAD010000133.1, on the reverse strand, counting down.
CCCGAGCGCCCCTGAAACGAGAGATGCGGTTCAAGCCGCCGGAGACGGGTCCTGCTCGGTCCCTGAGGAATCGCTTGCAGCCGGCGAATATCTTGGGACCAACAATGGCATGCAGCAGATGGTGTTCGACACCCTCGAAGAGAATTTTATAGCTGAATATAACAACGGAGAGACTTATACGGTTACCGCCCCTTTACCCGTAGATCAGGGGGGTGGGGAGATCGTAACTTATGAAGGTCCCGGGTGGGAGGTATTCGTTCCCGTGCTCGGGACCTCGGATGAGGGATGCCCGCCCCAGGCGATCACTGGGCCGCAAGAGATCGTGAATTGGACCAAGATGGTCATCACGCAAGTCATCAACCGCGGAGAGTGCGCAGTTAGCAATCCCGCCGACACGAACACTTTATCTCTGTGTGACCCCACAGACCCCAATTATGAGGAGCCGGTTCCGCAGTTGCGCGGGGTCTTTGGGTACTACTCGTGTGAAACGTTCGAGGCGCCTCCCAATCCCGAGCCGGTACCCAGATCGGCTCTCTCGACGAGACTGAGGCTCGTGCGATAACGGGATCGCTATCCAACGTTCGCCGACACGATGGGACACACAAGCGCATGAAGCCAAGACGAGAGATAATCCTTCTCCTCCCATTCTTGGTCGCCAGCACAATGGGTGGTGGCGGGTGCGCGGCTGCCGGTCTTGCCGCGGGGCCGCTGGTGACGGCGCTCCAATTCGTCGGCGGGCGGACCGTTGAACGGACGCTTTCTGCAGACCTCGAGACGACCTGGACTGCCACGGTGGACACCCTCAGCCGGATGGAGGTCCGTATCCAGGAGACCGAACAGAGCGAAGAGACCTGGCTGTTGGAGGGAGACGGGGACGCGGTGACAGTCCACGCGGAATTAGCGCCCGTCACGCCGCGGATGACCAAGGTCTCCCTGAGAGTGGAGGCAGGGGGGCTCATAGCGGACAAGCAGACCGCGGAGGAAATCCTGAACCAGCTTGCCCTCTCCCTAGAACGCCCAGCCGCTCTCGCCGAGCGCGAGCCGTCCGACGAGCGCGAAGCACTCGCCAATGCCGTGACCACGCTCCAGGGCGAGATCCTGCATCTCAAGGCGGTTATCGACGAGAAGGAGAAAGAGGAGAAGCGGGCGGCCAGCCATCCGCCGCCCGAGCGAGACGGGGTGGATGAGGACGTGTTCTCCTGGGGCTCCGGAATTCTGGTGATTCCCTCGTCCTACGGCATCCCGATTCTTCCCGGCGCGACCGATGCAAGCGCCGCCCGGGTGCCACCGCCCCCTCGGCGCAATCCGCATGTACCCGTCCTGGCCGATGCGCCACCCCAAACTGACTCGGGTGGGCAAGAGGTGCTGGCGACTCCTCTGGTCCCCGTGGAGGTCCTGGCCCCCGTCAGGTCGTTGAATGGCAGGCAGCGCGTTCGCTAGGGATCCAGCCGCGAGCGGGACGAAGGGGGTCATGAGCGACCCTGGGCAATGTCCGGTCCCACTGGTAACCAGAGGACGCGATGTATCTCGTCAACCTTCTTCTGCTTGCGGTGTCGGTCTTTTACTTAGGCTGCGGCCTGTGGATAGGATATCGGGATCTTTATCCGTTCCGCCCGGACGAGACGACAGTATCAACGACACCGGATGAGGAGCTCCCGATCTTCGACCAGGTGAACCTCGGGCCCGCAGGCGCGTGGTCGCTCCTCCTTCACGCAGGAATCATCGGTGTCCTGTTGCTTGTGGGTGACATCCCTCCGGGGATACGCCGGTTCCCGGCGAGGGACCGGATGGCTACAGCAAAAGACTTTTATGTCTTCATGGCCTCTCTGCCGGAAGAGCGGAAATCCTCTCCCAAGACCTCGCCCCCCGACCACATCCGGCCGCCCCTGCAAGCGGCCGCCCCTGCACTGCCGGCCTTAACTGCCACGCGGGTAGTTGCGCAGGCGAGAACGAAACCTCCGGCGCCATCGCAGCCGGGTGCCGTCAGGGTAGCGCCTGTTGGAGACTCCACGATTGGAGATCCCCCGCGGGGTGCGGTTGCGAAGAAGGTGCCTACCAAAGACAAGGCCTCATCGGAACTTTCGAGAACACCACAGCGCATAATGGAACTCTTCGCGGTCCGGGCGCTGAAGCCCTCTCCGGAGCACTTGGAGCCCACCGCGCCGCTCCTGTCATTCATCCAGGAGGCCGAGCCCGAGCCTTCGCGCGTCCAGTCGGGGGCCACGCCCCCGGCCCCCAAGGCGGCCCCAGATTCAGCGCCGTTGCGTGTCCCAGACAGCCCCGGTGCCCCTACCCAGCTGCTCGAGGAAGGCCCTGCGCTCTTCCCACCGCCGGGGACGGTGGTGGGGGCACGGTCTCCCGCGCCCTCCTCGTTGGTGGCTAGCGCCGACCCCCGCCCGTCAGTGCTCGAGCCGACAGAGGGTCGCCAGGGGACGACCTTGACTGAGCTCGAAGCTCCAAAAGCTCTCCCCGCTTCGCCGATGCAGGAGACCACACCGCTGCGGGAGCGATCCTCATCCACCGCCCCGAGCCTTTGGGAGCCTAAGGAGGTCCCCCTCGGCCGGTTAGAGGCCGCCCCCCCAGAAGGCC
>JBHIAD010000132.1:0-4624 GCA_046758405.1 Methylomirabilales bacterium (SeqCode) | reverse complement strand
GGGCCTGCCCCCCTAGCGGAAGTGCCGCACCAGAGTGGAATGTGAGTGAGAAATAGTTGGTGCGGCACTAGGCGGCGGGATCAGACCGGGGACCGGGGACCTGGAGACTGGGCGGAGTGAATTCGTATGGCGGTGGGTGGGTTGGAAGCCGTGGGCCGTGACGCGGGGGGAGGTCACGGAGTCGTGGATGGGGGTGACCTCGAACGGTTGATCCAGGGCCGGGTCCTGTACCACGAGCCCTTGGCGAAGTATACCTCATGGCGGATGGGTGGCCCGGCGGACATCGTGGTCTTCCCGGCATCCCGAGATGATGTGCGTCAGGCCCTCATCTTCGCCACCCGGGCGGGCCTGCCGGTCGTTGTCCTGGGGGGCGGGAGCAACACCCTCGTGCGGGATGGAGGGATTCGCGGTCTGGTGCTCGTCCTCGACGGGACCTTTCTGGAGCTTGGGGCCGAAGGGACCCACGTGCGAGCCGGGGCTGGGGTCCGGCTCAGCCGTCTCGTGGCCTTCTGCAGTAAAGCGGGCCTGACGGGAGTCGAATGCCTTGCCGGGGTGCCAGGAACAGTTGGCGGGGCGATTCGGGGAAACGCGGGAGCCTTTGGGGGGTCGATTGCGGATCGCCTGGAGCGGGTGTGGTGCATCGTAAGCAAAGGTGAGGAGGTGATCTTCGAGCGGAACGAGATCGAGTTCACCTACCGCCGCTCCTCGATCCCGGCTGATGCTGTCGTGGTTGCTGGCGCCTTCGCCCTCAGGCGGGAGGATCCGGCGGCAATCCGACGCGTGGTGTCGGACCACCTGATCCGTCGCAACCGGTCTCAGCCGGTGGAGTGGAGATCAGCCGGTTCGGTCTTCAAGAACCCATCCGGGGATTTCGCGGGCCGCCTCATCGAGCAGGTCGGGTTGAAGGGGGCGCGAGTCGGTGAGGCCATGGTCTCACCGAAGCACGGCAACTTTATTGTGAATCTGGGCGGGGCGACGGCGCAAGACGTCCTGGAGCTCATCGAGTTTGTCCGAGCACGTGTCCGGGTGGAGACAGCGGTCGAACTCGAGCTGGAGGTGCAGGTCGTTGGAGAGGCGTAACGGAGTGCGTCGGGCCGCGAGGCGACAGCGTACCCGGTTCCACCGCTGCTGGCAGTGGATGAAGGTCTTCTGCCTCCTCGCCCTATTCCTGACAGGGAGTTGGGGGGTCTGGGCTGGCCACCAGCAGCTGCTCCATATGTCGTACTTCCAGGTGACGGATATTCGGGTGTGGGGCAATTCGCGGGTTTCGAAGGGGGAGATTCTGGCCCTCGGGAATCTCCAGGTGCCCATGAACATCCTCGGCGTGGACCTGGAAGCAATCGCCAATCGCATCGCGCGACACCCATGGATCCGCACGGCCTTCATCACACGAGAGCTGCCGCTCAGCCTGGTGATCAACGTGACCGAACGGAAACCGGAGGCCCTGTTGCTCACCAAGGCTGGATACCTGATCAGCACGGACGGTGTCGTTCTGGAACGCCTCAGAAATGGCCCCATGCCAGACCTGCCCCGCATTCGACTCGTGTGGTCAGCGGAGTACCGTATCGGCGAGGTGATCAGGGATCCCCGGATCGCCGAAGCGCTCCACCTGTGGGATGACTTACCCCGACGGGGCCCACTGGCAGGGATCGAGCTCAAGGAGATCCGGGTCGAGGAGGATGGCCACTTCCTGGTCGACCTCGGCCCCGATCTGCCAGTGCTGCGGGTCGGATCGGTGCGGACCGGGAGACAGATGGCGCACCTGGGTGCGGTCCTGTCCCAGCGTAGGGAGCAACTGGATCGATTCACCTATGTGGATCTCCGGTTCCCCGGATTGGTCATTCTGAAGCCGGCGGAGAGAGGAGGGTAAAAGGGGTGGCACGGGAGAGCAAGATGATCGTCGGCCTGGATATCGGCACGACCAAGATCTGCGCCATCATCGCCGAGCTCACCGACGACGGGAGAGTGGACATCATCGGGATCGGGACCAGCCCGTCCAAGGGGCTCCGGAAAGGGGTGGTCGTCAACATCGATGTGACCGTGGACTCGATCAAGCGGGCCCTTGAAGAGGCCGAGCTCATGGCCGGGACCGATATCCACTCGGTGTTCATCGGCATCGCCGGGGGGCACATCAAGGGGTTCAACAGCCGGGGTGTGATCGCCGTTTCAGGGAAAAACAAGGAGATCACCGCGAAGGACATCGACCGCGTCATCGATGCGGCAAAGGCGGTGGCGTTGCCGGTGGACCGAGAGGTCATTCACGTCCTCCCCCAGGAGTTCATTCTCGACGACCAGGGGGGGATCACAGAGCCACTCGGCATGACGGGTGTGCGACTCGAGGCGGAGGTCCACATCGTCACCGGGGCGGTGACTTCGGCCCAGAACCTGATCAAGTGCGCGAATCGAGCCGGCCTCGAGGTGCAGGACATTGTGCTCCAGCCCTTGGCCTCAAGTCTCGCGACCCTCACGCCGGATGAGAAGGAACTCGGCGTGGTCCTGGTGGATATCGGTGGCGGGACCTCCGATATCGCGGTCTTCGTGGATGGGAGCATCTGGCACACGGCAGTCCTTTCGGTCGGCGGGGATCACGTCACCAACGACATTGCCATCGGACTCCGCACGCCGACGCACGAGGCGGAGGAGATCAAGAAGAAACATGGCTGTGCGCTGAGTACCCTGGTGGAGGGCGAGGCGAGTATCGAGGTCACGGGGGTGGGGGGGCGACGCCCCCGATTCAGCACTCGCAAAGCGCTGTGCGAGATCATCCAGCCGCGCCTCGAAGAGATCTTTTCCCTCGTGGACCGGGAGGTCCGGCGGGCCGGCTTCGGCGGGCAGGCATCGGCAGGCCTCGTCGTGACCGGCGGGTCCTCCATCTTGGAGGGGATCCCGGAGTTGGCCGAGCAGATCCTGGATCTTCCGGCTCGGCGCAGCATTCCCACCGGGGTGGGGGGACTGGTGGATGTGGTGTCGAGCCCCATCTACGCCACGGGGGTGGGTTTGGTCCTGTACGGAGCACAGAATCGCCACCAGCGGAAGTTCCGCCGGGTGACCGAGGGAGCGCTCTTCATGCGGGTAGTGGATCGGATGCGGGAATGGTTTGGTGAGTTCTTTTAGCGGCGTCTTCGCCCCCACCGGGCGCGGGAGTAAATGGGTAGGTCCGGTCGCTCAACGCAAGGGTGCATGGGGCAAAGGAGGAAGGTGATGGCGTTTCGAATCGAAGAGGTTCCCGAGAAGATGGCGAGGATCAAGGTTATGGGGATCGGTGGCGGTGGGTCGAACGCCGTAAACCGTATGAGCACCTCCTCCATGACCGGGGTGGAGTTCATTGTGGTCAACACCGATGCCCAGGCCCTCAAGGCCTCACCGATCCAGGCGCGGTTGCAGATCGGCGAGAAACTGACCAAGGGCCTGGGGGCCGGAGCCAACCCGGAGGTCGGCCGGAAGGCGGCCATCGAGGACACTGACAAGATCCTGAGCCTTCTCGACGGGGCCGACATGGTCTTCATCACCTGTGGCCTCGGCGGTGGGACCGGGACCGGGGCGGCCCCGGTCATTGCCAATCTCGCCAAGGAGCTCGGGATTCTCACGGTCGGGGTGGTGACGAAGCCCTTTCAATTCGAGGGGAAAGTCCGTCTCCTGCAGGCGGAGCGAGGGCTCCACGAGTTGAAGGAAAAAGTCGACACGCTCATCACCATCCCGAATCAGCGCCTGCTCAGCGTCGCCGATCGGCAGACAACCTTCCTGGAAGCCTTCCGGTTGGCGGATGAGATCCTCGAGCAGGCGGTCCAGGGAATCTCGGACATCATCGTAGTCCCCGGGCTCATCAACGTGGACTTCGCCGATGTGTGCACCATCATGTTGGAGCGGGGCTTGGCGATGATGGGAAGCGGCTTCGGGAGCGGCGAAAACGCCGCGGTGGAAGCGACCCACAAGGCGATCACCAGCCCCCTCCTGGAGAACGTCTCAATCGAAGGAGCTCGTGGAGTGCTGCTCAACGTGACGGGAGGCCCAGACCTTTCACTTTGCCAGGTGAATGAAGCCTCGATGGCGATCCATGACGCCGTCCATCCGGAGGCGAACATCATCTTCGGGGCGGTGATCGACGAACGGCTCAAGCAGGAGGTGCGGGTGACGGTCATCGCCACGGGCTTTGATATGAAGCCTCGCATGGAAGAGCAGCCAAAGGTGGCCGAGCTCAAGGCCTACGTGGCGAAAGGGACCGAGTGGACGAGCTATGGGAGACGCCGTGCAGTCCGAGTGGCTGAGGGCGCCACGGCCCAGCTCATCTTAACGGACTTGCAGGAGGACGAGCTGGACATCCCGACCTTTCTCCGGCGGCAGGCTGAGTAGCCTCCGATCCTCCCGTCCGAAGGCCGTTACAGGGAAGAAGGGGGAGGGAGTTGCACCCTTGAAAGCCCAGCCTCGGTGGCCCGTCGCCGCCGGGGCGGAGCGGCGCCGCCGGGAGATCGTGGGGGATTGGCATGGATTTCGGGCGGCAGGTTCGCCGTCATCATCTTGTCCACCATGCCCATGGCCAGGTACATGTAATTGGCGGCGGACATCAAGGCGGCGCCTTCGCCCTGGGGGACGCGCTTCAGGGCGGCGGCCACCTTGGGGTCGGTCA
>JBHIAD010000131.1:0-4675 GCA_046758405.1 Methylomirabilales bacterium (SeqCode) | reverse complement strand
GCGTGGACCGCGTCACTCTCGGCCACGGCCCGCTCGGCCGCCTCCCGGAAGGCCGGCCAGTCCCTGGCCCTGATCGGCCCTTCCAAGGGCAGGAGAGAGCCGTCGTCGTACGCCTTGAGCTCGGCGACATACTTCGGGCGGACCGTTCCGATGATCTTCAGCATCCCACGGAGCTGCCTCCACTCATGATACGCCAGGTCCCAGTTCCCGCCCTTCGCCGCGTGATACAGAAGCGTGAACCGGTGGGACACCTCGACCATGAGGCGAGACATGCCCGGTTGGATTTCGGCGAGTTGGTCGAGGGTGAGCTCGGCGTGCTTGGTCCTGGCGATCGGTCTCTCGTCCATCGATCTCTCCTCTTGCGCGGAGCTCCTCCGCCCTCGGCTTTGGCCCGGCGGGCCACCTTCACCCGTCCGTTTGCACGCACGATTCGTCCGCCCACCGGTCACCACAACGCCTGGCCTGCCAGGCGGATGACTCCACCCCGTCACCGGATGAAGGCGGCCAGCGGGCAATGGTCTTCTCATCCATACCCAGGCCCCCTCATCGCACCAGCAAGGCGAAAAACCCGACCCCCAGGGTGGCGAGGGTGACGATCAGGGCAGCGACGGTAACCCCCGTGAACAAGAGCCACAAGGCCCGCCAGAAGGGAACTCCGAACAGGAAGGCCAAGACGGCCCCGGTCCAGGCTCCGGTCATCGGCAGAGGGATCGCCACGAAGAGCACGAGGCCGAGCTCCCGGTAGAGCCGGAGGTAGCTTTCCCCTCGGCGGCGGGTCCTGGCGAAAAGCCAGGCAAAGAACCGTTCCCCCACCCGCCACCGGCTGAGAAAGCGGGCGACCGGGTCGAGGACGAGGAGGATCCAGGGAACCGGGGCCATATTCCCGAGGATGGCCCAGAGGAGTGCAGACCAGAGCGGGAGCCCATACACGCTGAGGGCCACGGGAATCGCCCCCCGGAGCTCGGAGACCGGCAGGGCCGCGATCAGGAAGGTCGCGAGCTCCGGGGGAAGACCCTTCACCCACTCCAGAGCCCGCACCCCTCACCCCGCCACTGGGTCCCGACAGTCCGGACACGGGCACCGGGCGCGGAGGAAGTCGAAACTGAAGATGCCGGTGCTGTGCCCATCACTCCAGTGAGGGCACAGGGCGTAGCGGCCGATGCCCTCCAGCTCGGTGAGCGTGAAGGCGCCTGGCCGGGTCACATTGGTCATCAGCGTCAGGCCCCCGCTGGCGAGCTCGCGCCGCTTCCCGTTACAGTCGGCACAGGGGCAGATCTTGCGGAGCCAGTCGAAGCCGTAGGCGCTCTGATGGCCATCGGCCCATTCGATCGTCAGCTCCCGTGTGCCGTTATCATACCGGAAGGTCTTCGGATCGGAACTCGCCATCGTCCTGGAGGGAACGACCCGACCAGGGCCGCTCACTCCTCCCGCTGAAAGAGTTTGAGGTAGTCGTCCAGGGAGACCGGCGCGTGCCCAGCCAAGGCGAGATTCTCCTCCACGTGGGTCACCCGCTTCATCCCGACCAGGGCGGTGGTGATCCCCGGGGTGGAACGGACGAACTGGAGTGCCCGCTGGGCGTCGGTCTTCAGACCCGGCAGGCACCGGTCGATGATGTCAGGGAGCCGGTGGGTGAGCTGTCCCTGGTAGACCGAGGCGCTCGCCATCACCGTGATCCCGAAGTGGTGGGCGGCCTCGAGCGTCGACAGGTGCTCCCCCTCCACCGGCTGGTTCCGCCGGACCAGGGCCTCGGGCATCGCCAGATTGAAGGGGAGCTGGATGGCCCGGAAGTGGTGCCCCTCCCCTCCTACCTCGCGCGCGATGCCAATCAGCGTTTCGACGGAGAGGTAGTCTGGGGCCTCCTCGGGCTGGCGGTATCCGGTCCACGTGGCAGTCCCGTACGCGGTGAGCCGTCCAGCGGTCGCCTCCTCTTCCAGACAGGCGAAGGCCTCGCGGATGCGCCCCAGGAACTCCGGTCGAGGGACCTCCTGGAGCTGGGTCTCGGGATTGTGCAGGTAATAGATATCCACGCGCTCGAGGCCGAGGTTGGACAGGCTCATGGCGAGCTGGTGCCGGAGATAGGCGGGGGTCATGGCGTGACAACCGGCCACGATCTCCTCGGGCTTCAGGATGCCGGGACGGATAAAGGCGTCGCGGATATATTCTTCCATGTTGCCGGGAGGCGCGCCATCGAAGGGGAAAAATCCCCCCTTCGTGGCCACCACCACCTCATCGCGGGCGACCACGCGGGCATCCGCCAGGGCGGCCAGCGTACGCCCGATGACCCGCTCGCTCCGCTGACACCGATAGTTAATGGCGGTGTCGAGGACATTGGATCCCAGCTCAAGCGACCGCCGGGTTGCCTGATCGTACTGGAGGTCCGTCTCTCCATCGGAGTCTCCCAGGTAGGTCCCCAGACCGATGGAGGAAATCGTAAGCCCTTGCTGAAGCCGGCAGTGCCCTGGATCGGCCCGAGAACCCAACCGCTCGCGGTAACGGGCCGTCCCTTCAGCGGTGGCGCATCCTGCCAGCATGGGCGTCCCCCATCCCACGGCGACAATAGCCCTCGGCATTCCGTGCACGCATTCGCGTAGTAATGACCCTCGGAAACTACCACTTGGACAAGGTGGGGTCAAGGCAAGAGCCGCCCCACCTATTGCTCCCCTGTGGGGGGGGGATGAAAGGGGCATTGGGGCACCTGACGGTTGACGGTCTCCGGAAGGGCATGGTAATATTGTTGGGATGTGACGGTCCATACCGCGCGCCCCTTTTGCAGAGCCAAGCAGGATTCCACGAGGGGGAATTTGTGTACGAAAATATCCCTCAGACGACGAACATCACGACCAAGAAAAAGCGCCCGCGCGAGATGGCGGTGGTCAACGAGTCGTGCACCGGCTGCGAGGCCTGTGTCCCCTTCTGCCCGGTCAACTGCATCGACCACGCCACGCCGGGGAATGCGGGTGCGGTGATCCCCCCCATCCGCATCCGATGGCACGAGTGCATCGGCTGTAAGATCTGTGCCCGGGTGTGTGAGTCGATGGCCTGGAACGCGATCGACATGGTCCCGATCGATCGGTTCGAGCAGCTGTCGGAAATCACGGTAGACAATTCGGCCCACCCGGAGCACGCCGAAGCCGACTATACGCGGCACTTGGATCTCCTCGGGCTCGGACAGCGACGGTCGGAATGACGCTGCCGACGGGTAGCGCAATCCGGCGTGGTACCCTCTCCCCACTGACCCCCCCTTCCCGTGCGGTCAGCTGATTCCCGGTCCGCAGCCCTCAAGGTCGGTGCCGAGAAGGAGAGGGCGGCCGTGTCCCCGGGACCCTGGAGGCGTGATGGCCGCACCATCGGGGGACGAACCCGTCATCCTGGAGGTTGAACCTACCGCTGGGGTCGAGGGGGGGATCATCAGCGTCCTCGGCCTCCACCTGACCACGAGTGCAGGAGGGTTCCCCAGTATCACCCTGGGTGACCAAGAAGCCCGCCCGAGCATCGGTTCGAGCACCCGTCTCTCCCTCCCCATCCCCCCGACCGCCACGAGTGGACCCCTCTCGATCACGTGCGATGACCGGCGGCTCAGCCACCCCTTCACCATCGGGACGAAGCTCGCCGGGGAGCTTCACGCAGTGGCGAACCCGGTCGTCACGCCCGACGGCACGGTGATCACCACGATCAGCGGGCGACGAGGGCAGAAGTTTCCGATCTCCATCGTTCGGGTAGCGCCCGATGGTACTGTCGCCCCACTGGCAACCGTGATGAACCCGACCGGCCTGGTCCTGGACACCGAAGGGTTTCTGCTGGTCTCGAGCCGGTTCGAGGGGCGAGTTTATCGCATCCACCCCCACGGAGAGATCGAGGCCGTGGCCGATGGAATGGGGATCGCGACGGGACTCACCCTCGGCCCTGATGGGGCGCTCTACGTGGGGGACCGCACGGGGACCGTCTACCGAGTGGAGCGGGGCAAGCCCCCGGAGCCCTTCGCGTCGCTGCCGCCGAGCGTGGCCGCCTTCCACCTGTCCCTCGGTCCCGACGGAAGCCTCTACGCCACGGCCCCCACCCTATCCAACGCGGATCCCATCTACCGGATCAACCACCATGGCGACGCCGAGCCTTACGCGGGCCCCTTCGAGCGGCCCCAGGGCCTCACCTTTGACCCCCAGGGCCGGCTCTGGCTTGTGGCCGGGATGGGAGGGCAACGGGGGGCCTACCTGCTCGAGGGCTCGGCCACCCCCAGCTTCGCGATCACCGGCGCGAACCTGGTGGGTCTCGCCTTTACCGCCGCCGGCGATCTGATCCTCGCCAGCACCACCGCCCTCTTCCGGCTCCCCGCCTCCGGCCTCCCGTAAGCAGGCCACGTCGTGGTGTTGAGTTAGCTTCCCGTCCGCCACATGGTCGCCCTGGCCGTGAGGACGTTCGGCTGGATGAGGTCGAGGCTCAGGCCCGCCGAGACTGTCAAGCTGGCCAGGGTGCCGGTGCGGCCCGTGCTGGTGACCCATGTCCGGGGCTGAAGCCGGCCCCGAAGATCGTGACGACCGTGTCGGCGAAGCCGGCCAGATTCGTCCGCCGGATCTCCAGGATATTCCCGACAGCATCGTAGACGTACCGGGCCGCATTCCCCTGTCAGGATCGGCTCTAAAACTCACCGGCTTCCATGCGCGGTTTCCTCTTGACGCAT
>JBHIAD010000130.1:0-4687 GCA_046758405.1 Methylomirabilales bacterium (SeqCode) | reverse complement strand
CCAGCACGTTGTGGACCACGCGGAGGCGTCCGACCAGGTTCCCCTGCTGATAGATGGTCCCGATGCGCCGGCGGGCCCGCCGAAGCTCGGATTCGCCGAAGCGCGAGACGTCCACGCCGTCCAAGCGCAGCGAGCCGCCGGTGGGTCTCAAGGTGAGGTTCAGGAGGCGAAAGAGCGTGGTCTTTCCGGCCCCGCTCGGGCCGATGAAGGCCACATGCTCCCCGCGCCCGATGGTCAGGGAGACGCCGCCCAGAGCCACCGAGCTGTCGTGGAACACCTTCCGGAGGTTCTCGATCTCGTAGATCGTGGCCGCCATCGTTAGTTCTTCCGCAGTTCCCTTACTTCTTCAGCAGTCCGGCCGCGATCGCAGCCTCCGCGATCCCTTTCCAGTCTTCGTCATTGGCTTTGATGTACTTCTTGGTGCGGTGGAGGGCAAGGAGGCGTTTGTGCTCGGGGTTGTTGTGATCGAGTTTGAGGAACGCCGAGGCGATCCGCTCCCGAAGTCCCCGATCGATGTCGCCACGCACTGTCCAGACGTAGTCCACGTAGGGCGGAGTGATCCAGAAGACAATGACCTTTGAGGTATCCACCTTGTTGTTCTTCACGAGCTTGTCCCAGACCAGGAAGTTGAGGGCCCCGGCATCCACCTTTCCGGACTCGACCCAGAGGGCCGTGGCGTCGTGGGCGCCTGAGAACGCCACTTCTTTCATGTCCCGCTCAGGCTGGACACCGTGCTGGAGGAGGAAGTGGCGTGGCATGAGGTGCCCGGACGTGGACGACACGCTCCCGAAGGAAAACGTCTTCCCCTTGAGGTCCTCGAGAGCCTTGATGCCCGTCTCCTTCCGCGTCACGAACACGGACTTGAAGGCGGCGTCCTCCTCACGCATGACGAGCCGGGTGGCGTTGCCTCCTGTTCGCCTCACGGCCTGCACCGAAGTGAACCCCCCGTACCAGACCAGGTCGAGCTTCTTGGCCACGAGCGCTTCCACGGTCGCGGCATAGTCGATCACCGGGGTGAATTTGACTCTCATCCCGAGCTCGCGAGACAGGTAGTCCGCGAAGGGCTGATAGATCCGGAGCAGCTCGTTCGGGTTCTCATCGGGAATCGCCGAGATCCTGAGGACCTCAGGGATCTCCCCGGCCTGGGCAGCGCCAGCCATCAGGAGCATCGCGACCGCTAGGACGAGCCTTTTCACCGTGCCTCCCTGGGATGCAGCAAGTCGATGTCGTAATTTTGATCCCGTTCCATCCTATAGGGATTCTCCAAAGAGGCAAATCGATATCTCCGATGTCATAGGAAATGGCAATAGGTAAGATCGATAAAAGGAAGGTTTTGCGCTGGGCGCAGATCACGGTCGTAGCGCGGGCTTGGCCCGCGCAATCGATGGGGGGAGGTCTCGGAGGGGGCCGCCGAGGCCCCCGCCGATGATCAAGCGCGGGCTTTGCCCGCGCAACCTAAGGGGGGAGGTTCGGAAGGGGGGCAGGGCCCCCCTCCGAGGATCTAGACGACGCGGATCACTTGGTCGGCAGTCACCTCTCCGATCTCCCAGCATGGCTCACCGCGCTCAGAGAATCGCTCGACGACCTTGCCGGCGTTGGCAGGGTCCACCGAGAAGAGGAGGCCGCCCGAGGTCTCCGACTCGAACAGGAGGGACACCAGCGGTTCGGGAAGCCCCTGATCTATGAAGAGCCGCCTACCGACGCCGAAGGTGGAGTCTATATACCGCCGGTTCCGCTTCATTCCGCCGGTCAGATGGCCCCTCTCCGCCAGGGCCAGGGCCTGCCCAAGCAAGGGGAGCTTGCCCGCCTGGATCGCCACGCCCGAGCCCGAAGCCTCCACCATCTCGGCGGTATGACCGAGTAGGCCAAAGCCGGTGATGTCGGTGGCCCCCCTCGCTCCCAACTCCTTCGCCACTTCGGCGGCCACCCGGTTCAGGCGGAGCATGCTCTTGGCCGCCGCGTCCAGAGTTTCGGGAGCGCAGTCATCGGCCTTGGCTCCGGTGGCGACGACTCCGGTCCCCAAGGGCTTGGAGAGAAAGAGCCGGTTGCCGGCTCGGAGCCCTCCCTTCACGAAGATCTCCTTCGGGTGAACGCGGCCGGTCACGCAGAGCCCGTATTTGGGCTCGGCATCCACCACGGTGTGCCCGCCCGCGATGACGCCCCCGGCCTCCGCGACCTTGTCGGCCCCGCCCCGGAAGATGTCTCCGATGATGTCGTTGGTAAACTCCCGTGGAAAACCTGCGACGTTGAGCGCGAAGACGACCTGGCCCCCCATGGCATAGACGTCGGACATGGCGTTGGCCGCCGCGATGGCACCGTAGAGGTAAGGGGCGTCCACGATCGGGGGGAAGAAGTCCACCGTCTCAATGATGGCGACCTCGTCGGTGATCCGGTAGACTGCGGCGTCGTCCTGGTTGGCTAGCCCCACCAACAGGTCCGGATGCTCGTGGCGCTTGAGATCAGTCAGGACAGCCTGGAGCTCGCCGGGCCCCATCTTGGACGCTCACCCGGCACAGGCGGCATAGCTGGTGAGACGGATCTCCTTTGCGGAGGGTGGGGCAGTCAGCTTCGCGTCAGTCACGGTTGCTCACTCTTTCTGATTTAGATCGACCGTCCACCCTTAGGATACACGGAACCCCGTCACAGGTTCACGGTCGGCTGCCGGCTTCGGCCCCCAGGAAGGCGCGGAAGGCTTCGGCCAGGGGCGAGCGCGAGCGGTCCCGATGCGTGACCAGGTAGAAGGATCGGGAGAAACGCAGGTCTTTGACCTTCACGCACCAGAGGAGGTTCGCCCGGCACTCATCCTCGACAGCCCGCTTGGAGATCAGCGAGATCCCGACACCGGCTTTCACCGCCTGCTTGATGGCCTGTGTAGAGCCCATCTCGCCCACCACGCGGAACGCCATCAGGTCGAGCCCCACCGCTCCGAGCGCCCGCTCCAGGGCGTGGCGGGAACCCGAGCCTCGCTCGCGGACAATGAGGGGCTCGCGCTCCACTTCGTCGAGGCTGACCGTCTTCCTGCCGTGCCACGGATGGGTGGAAGAGACCACGACCACCAGTTCGTCGGGCATCAGCTCCCGGTACGCCAAGATCGTCTGGGGAATCTGGGCACCAACCATGCCCATCTCGACCTTTCCCTCCCGCACCCAGTCCAGCACCCGCTGCGTATCCCCGATGAGGAGCGAGATGGAAATATCCGGGTATTTCTCTTTGAAGCGGCCGATGAGCGTGGGGAGGATGTACTCACCCGGGATGGTGCTGCCTCCCACCACCAGCTCGCCGCTGAGACGACCCTGGAAGAGCTCCAGCGCCTGGCGCGCCTCGCGGTGGAGCTGGAGGATCCGGCGCGCGTAATCCAGCAGGAGCTGACCGGCCTTGGTCGGGGCGGCCCCGCGGCCCAGGCGGTCCAGCAGACGAACTCCGAGCTCGTCTTCCATGGCGCGGATGTGCTCCGACACCGTCGGCTGAGTCAAGAAGAGGGCCTCGGCGGCTTTCGAGAAGCTGCCCAGCTCGGCCACCTTCAGGAAGACCTCGAGATGCCGGAGATCCATACTCAGGAGGCAAAGCGCGCGAGCGTGCTGAAGTCTCGGGGAATCAAGATGGCGACGAGGGTCCCTCGGAGGAGGCACCGCAACACAAACATCTCGATTCCCCGTGCGGGCCTCGATGAGCCCTCAGACCCCCGGGGTCCCGCTGGCGGGCAAGTTGAAAGTCAAAAGGGGCCGCTTCCGGGCCCCTTGCCGTGTCTTGATGAGCCCGCGGGGCCGGAGCTCAGTGGCACCCGCAGCCCCCGTGACCGCAACCGCAACCGCCGCTACCCGAGGCACGAAACGCAGAGCCGATCTTCATCCTGACCAGGGACATGGTCCGCTGGACGTTTGCGCTCTGGCAAGATGGACACACCACCACCACCTGGCCGGTGATGAACTTTTCAAAATTCGACCCGCATTCGGGACAACGATACTCGTAGATCGGCATCTCGGGCTACTGACCTCCGCGCTGAACGTAGCTCTTCACGAACTCCTCGGCATTCTCCTCGAGGATGTCGTCGATCTCGTCCAGAAGCTTGTCCAACTCCTCTTTGATCTTCTTGCCCTTCTTGGCGACTTCGGGATTGGCGCCCCCCTCGCCCTCTGAGGGGCCCTTCGGCCGCTCGACCTTTCGCTTCTGCTCAGCCATCCACTTGCCTCCTCGCCCCCGCTGGGGAGACCGGCTCCCTGCCGGCCATCAGGGGAGAGCGCGCAGGTTGGTTACCTGCTACCTTAACCTCCTTTGGGGTGAAATTCAATCTGAGGACTCATCCCCCAGGAATTCCGCAACGGGTCATGCGTGAGACCTCTAAGGAGCGGAAAAAGCGAGTCAGAATTGGGTCTCGCGCATCGAGGCATAGTCGCGGGCCCTTGGTGGGCTTCGGGAGAGCGCCGAAACGGGGTTGACAGAGAGGACTCGGCCTAGGGCCAGGAGGACCAGAGATCTGACCTAAGAGGGGGACGAAAGACAGAGGGGCGAGTCGTCGCGAGGCGAAGGGTTTAGGGCGAGCGATTGTGAAGGCAGGAGCGGGCGGTGCCGAACATGAGCCCCTCGGCCAAGAGCCAGGCCAGAAACACTCGGGTCCGCCCGGCTCGGGCCGGTGCTTTGAGGTTCCGGGTGAAGAAGACGCTGGCCAGCGCAAAGGCCAACGCCAGCG
>JBHIAD010000129.1:0-4717 GCA_046758405.1 Methylomirabilales bacterium (SeqCode) | reverse complement strand
CCGGTGGCTTGGCTGAGCGTATCAACCTGCACCCGGGGGATGAGCTGACCCGATCCGATGGCATCCCTGTGACCGACCGAGGCTCCCTGGCTCGTGCGATATGCGCCCGAGATGACACCGGCCCGCGGATCATAACTTTCCAACGAGGCGGCCAGACGAGGAGCGTCTCCTTCACTCTAGAAGACGACCCATGTCGATCCGCAACGCCGCCTGTTCCGGTCGCATCCGAGGAGAAAGAAGAGGTAGACGAGTCAGTCTATTCGCCTTACTAAACAGATCATAGGATCTGTACTGTAAGGGGGTCATCCGGAAGTTGGCTTGGGTTGACGGTCGCATAGAAAGGGCCTGTACGAATACCTGGAGAGGAGCGCACGACTTACTCATTGAGAATCACTTTGTTGAATATCTTCATTATTCCTTTCACCGCAATCCACCAGAGCATCACGGAGATGACCAAGGAGAGCCACCCGCCGTAATGTCCTGAGGTCAGTTCCAGGAACTCGGCGAGCCAACCAATTTTCAACAGGTGGTAGATCACAAGATCGCCGGGGTAATAGAACAGCCACCCAGGCCATGCCAGTACGTCGCTGATCGTAACAATCCCGTCCCCGTTCATGTCAGCTGTCCACGTCCATTGCCGCGCCACCGTGCATCCCCCTCGGTACCTTCTCTACGGTTACGTGACCCGTCCACGTTTTCCTTGCAGATCCCGCCTTCCCGCCTTGATCGCCTCCCGCCCCCCCCCGGCCGGCGACACCGGCCCATTACCGGCCAGGACGCGCATCAGGGCCTCCTTTGGGCCGTGCCAGTTGGTATGAGTGTTGCACCACGGTCGCGGATCGGGCCAGCGAAAGGCAGAGGGTATGGCGAGCAAGCACACCGGCAAGACCATCCTCTTGGTAGACGATGAGCGCTTCTTCCTCCGGTTTCTTTCCGGCTGCTTTGCCCCCCGGGGCTACCAGGTGCTGACCGCCTCGAATGGCACAGAGGCCCTCGAGCAGGCCCAGCGCTTCCGCCCGGATGTGATCGTGCTCGACGTGGAGATGCCAGCCCCCGATGGGATCGAGACCTGCCGCGCGCTGAAAGCCGACGAGGCAACCCGCCCCATCCCCGTTATTATCATTACGGGCACGGAAAACCCGAAGCTGAACGCCATCGCGTTTGAGGCCGGGGCCGAGGCCACGGTCTTCAAGTCGGTGGATGGCGACCGGCTCCTCAATATCGTCAAGACAGTTCTCCAAACCCAGCAGGCCTCTGACCCCCTTTAGCCCAGGTCCCAGGTGCGGTTCGCCATCGCCCCCCCTTCTCTGGAGACCAGTATCCGCAGGACCTTCTCGGCCGTACCTGACCTCCCCAGGCCGCGTCCTGCCTCCCCGTGCCTTCCACTGCACGCTTCAGAAACAGCCCGTAATTCTTCACATTCATCGCCACGGTTATGCGCGGGGCGGCGCCGGGGGCGAGTCAATGATCCCGGCTGGCATTAAGGTTGCACGCCGAAGCACCTCTATGCGACAGGGATTGCGTCAGAAACCGATCCAAGTCCCGGTGGCCTACAGGAGAGTGGACCCTGAGGAGCCGGGGTGGCCGGGTCTCGGCTGGACCGAGGACCTGGGCGAAGGCGGGGCCTGCCTCAGGCTGTCAGTCACTCTCCCAGTGGGATGCCGGCTGAAGCTGGTCCTGTTCACCCACCCCACGCGCGTGGAGCCGGTCGAAACGGAGGGGCGCGTGACCTGGGTCGAAGCGCGCGCCCCGGGCGGCTTCCACCACGGCGTGGAATTCCTCCAGGTGAACCCAGCCCATCTTGACGTGCTCCGCCAGCTTCTGCTGCGCAAGCAGTCGGAGGGGCAGGTTGTCCGCCTCCAAGTCACACTGCCGGTCCACTGCCAGGTCAAGGGGGTCAGCCGCCCCCCGTTGCGGGGACGTACCGAGAACGTCAGCTCCACCGGGGTCATGATTTCCATGCCTGAAGCGCTCTCTCCCGGGACTCAGGTGGAGCTCAGGTTCGAGGGGAACGCGTGGTTCGGCGTGGACGGAGAGGTGCGCTGGGTGGATCCGCCGGGCAAGAGGTCAGGGTCCATCCGCCATGGAATTGCCTTCCGCGGAGACCCGCTCTCGTCCCAACAGTTCCAAGGCCTCCTCCTGGGTGTCCTTCCCGAGAAACACCAGGGGATCGCCTCGTGATAGGCGGGAGTGGAGCAGTCCCGACCGACGTGTCCTCTCAGGATCAGGGTAGCCTGTGCGCCCAGCACCAGGGCTCCAACCCGCTTCCACCATTGATTCTCCCGCTCCAGCAGGTCGAGGGGTTCTGCCGGGGTGTCCAGCGTTGGCTCGTCCGTCACGGCTCTCTCCTTTTTGCGTGTCCCTCACTCCTGTCTCCAGACCTGGTTCCTGCCTATTCCCCAGGTGCCTGCGCTGTCAACAGGAAAAGCGGTGGTGCCCGTGGCGGGAGGAGGATAATCGCCGGGGGCTCGCAAGACCGCCGCGCTCATCTCAACTGAAAATAACCATAAGTAACCGTACGTTACCGGCTTCACAGAGACGAGGAGCCACCCGACTGCTTGGCATCCCTCGTGCATCTTCTCTCCTCGGTTAGCGTCACTGTCCGGATCTCATACAGGTCAGGGTCCGGGCACCTTTGTGCCGCACCACGCAGGGGATGGCTCCTGCCGAGACCGGTGCCCTGGCTCGAGGTAAGGCGGCCGCATGCCGGCTATCAGATGAGGCAAGGGACGCGCAGCAAATCCGGGGGGCGAATTAGACTAGGAGGACAAGCCGTGATAAGGAAATTTGGCCCGATCCGCCGCGATCGGCTTGAGGACATCTGGGTGTCGGTCCGGGGGGACCGGAGCGTCCCGTATGTCGAGCTCCGGGTCTCCCCCCGCGTGGAGCGCCCCGGGGCACGATCCCCGGCCGGCCAGGAAGCGATTCGCGTGCCCGTGGGGGTGCTCTCGGAACTCCTCCGGGTCCTGGGGCAGGCTCAGGACTGTCTCGTGACCGAGGGGCTGGTGCATGTCCCGGCCTGCGCCAAGGCCAGGACCCCCGCGGCGAGCGAGTCCCTCACCGTCCACCTCGCCGACACCCCGGGCCACCGGGGGGATCGCCGCCGAGACCCCCGCGCCCCTTTCAAAATGCCGATCTACTGTCATCCCATGGACGAGATTGGCACCTCACCGATGGCCGGCGAAATCCAGGATGTGAGCAGAGGTGGTGCCGCCCTCTGGCTCCCCAAACGCCTGCCCCTGTATAGCCGGGTCGAGGTCATTATGCGAATCGCGGGGCTCATCTTCCGCGGGAAAGCGGAGGTGGTCGGGGCCACGGTGCACGCGAAGAACGGGAGCTACCGCCACAGCTTCCGATGGCTGGCCTGAAAGCCCGCTTGAGCGAGAGCTGCCGCGGATTGCACTAACCTTGGCTCGCCTGGGGGAGGATGAGGCGAGGCATGAGGGCTTTTAAGCGTTCCGCGAGTTGGTTGGGGCCGGCATCGGCAGCTTTGTTCAGGTAAAAAGCAGGCACGGCGTTCGACAGGAGTTTCCGGAGAGTCTCGTCAGCGCGAATGGCGGACAGGAAGAGGACCGGGGTGGGATCGGGAATGTCGAACCCGGCTTCGAGGGCCCGGAGCGCTACCGCCGCTGTCGGGCCATCCATGGGGGTCATGCGGATATCGAGGATGGCGAGATTGATCGGCAATTGATCCCGGAAGCGGTACACACACGCGGTCAGGAGAGCCGGTCCGCTCTCGCAGGCAATCACCTCCCGAGCCAGCCGCCCCGTTTCGAGGATCTTGTGGAGGAGTTCTCGGAAGAAAGGGTCGTCATCTGCGAAGATAATACACTCAAGGGAGGTATCAGAAGCCCGCTGAGCCACCTCAAGAGGGAGGCCGCAGTACGTACACCGGACTTCCACCTGGGCCCCCTGGTCCACAGTGTAGGTGGGAACTTCCTCCCCGCAGCTCAGACAGTAGATGAGCCTCTCTTGATGTGCGTCTGTCATGGGACTTCAACTCCCTCGTGGTCGATGAGGGGGATCATGCCGACCGCCCCGATGCCGTCTCGGGTGGGGAGGACGGCAGCCACCTGAGTTCGTACTGTCATTGTGCCCTCCAGGACCGAACCGGGTCCCGGCCGGTCACGTATTTTTCAGAAAGACCCCGCCCCACATGAGGATGGCGGTCAGGAAGATGAGCACCATGAGGAGGCTTCGCAGGATCCGCTCACTCACGATGGTGCTCACCCGGCTGCCGAGGAGGGCGCCGGGGATGGCACCGAGAACGACCGTGACGGCCAGACTCAGGCGAACCTGACCGGTCACAACCTTCCCGATCGAGCCTGAGAGAGCGGTCAGCAAGACGATCCCCAGATTGCTCCCCACAACCACCCGCAGGGGGATTTCCAATGTCGAGCGCATGAGAGGGATCAAGAGAAAGGAGCCACCCACACCGGTCATCCCGGCAAACACGCCGCATCCCAGGCCGATGCCGATCGCCCGCCCGTGGTGAAACCCGATCGGTCGTTCGGGGGCGAACCTGCCCTCATGGCGGATGGGCATCGACATCAAGAGTCCGCCCAGCACGGCCCCGGCAGCGAAGACCGTCTCGATCAGTTTGTTGGAGACAACCTTTGACGTGAGAGCTCCGGTCATCGAGCCGATCAAGGCGGTCACGCCAACCCAGAGGATCAGAGGGACCATGACAAAGCCGCGGCGCCGGTGCAGCATGATC
>JBHIAD010000128.1:0-4762 GCA_046758405.1 Methylomirabilales bacterium (SeqCode) | reverse complement strand
GGGGCAGGCCCCCCTTCGGCGCTCGGCGTTCGCCTCGCTGAGCACCCCCCAGGCGGAGGGGAGCCTCTCCCCTCCAACCCCTCCGTGCCCCTCAACGGAAGCGTGGGGTGCTGAGGGGGATTTCGTTGGAGGGGCACTAGCCCTGCCGGGCCAGTCAATCTTCTGGTTTACTCGAGCCGGCGAGGGCTGCCATCAGCCGCCGGAAGCGTTCTCCATAGGCCACAATCGAGAGGCGGCGGGCCTCGAGGCCAATCCGATCCAAGCGGATGACCAGGCGCTCGGCCGGCAGCCGCCCTTCCGCACGCTCCGCACCTTCAACGATACTGACCCCCTGCCCCGCGAGGTAGTCAGCCCAGCCAAGCCCGTCCAGTTCCTCGGGCCCCTGGAGGCGGTAGAGATCGAAATGATAAATGGGGTAGCGGCCCCGGTACTCATGCACCAAGGTGAAGGTGGGACTGGACACCCGCGCCCCGCCGGCCACGCCCAGGCCCTCGGCAATCCCACGGGTGAGCAGGGTCTTGCCAGCCCCCATCGGTCCTACCAGACAGAGGACATCACCAGGCCCCAGGCGAGCCCCCAGCCACCGGCCGAATCGCTCTGTCTCCTCCGGCCCCCGGCTCACAAAGCCGGGGTCCCCCTCCGTCTCTTCCAACACCGTCACCCCGGGTTCCTCCCGGCCTTCGGTCTGAGTGCCCGGGCCCCTGGACCGGTCTGCGTGCCGGTCAGGGCGACTGGGGAAAGCATAGCACACTTCGCTCGAATCCCTTGTTTCCTCCACCGTTTTGGTGTATCCAATCGAAGTGGGGGCAGGGCTCGATGCTCGACCAACCGCACAGTCGAAAGGAGAACGGGCGTATGCACCGATCGATCCAATCCCTGGTCATCACCGGAGTCCTCTCCCTCATAGCGGCCGCCACGGTGCCGGCTCAGGAGGCCCCCTTCCGGGTGGAGGCGAAGGCCGCAGTCCTGTTGGACGTGACCGCGGAGCAAGTCCTCTTTGCCCAAGACGCGGCGACCCCCATCCCCCCTGCCAGCCTCACCAAGATCATGACCGAGCACCTGGCCTATGACGCCGTCCGGGCCGGACGGGTACGGCTGGAAGACCTCGTCACCATCAGCCGGAACGCCTGGAAGATGGGGGGCTCCCAAATGTTCCTCGAGGTGAATGACCGGGTCCGCTTCGGGGACCTGCTCAAAGGGCTGGCCGTGACCTCGGGCAACGACGCGGCCCTTGCCATCGCCGAGCACCTTGCCGGTCCCCCAGCAGCCTTCGTCGCCCTGATGAACAAGAAGGCCGACGAGCTCGGACTCAAGGCAACGACCTTCCTGAATCCCCATGGACTGCCGGCCCCGGGGCAGCAGACGACGGCCCAGGACATGGCCCGGCTGGCCCAAGTCTTCATCGCCAACCATCCGGAGGCCCTGACGCTCAGCGCCATGAAGTCCTTCAAGTACAAAGGTATCAAACAGCGGAACCGGAACCGGCTGCTCTGGAGGGACTCCCGGGTCGATGGACTGAAGACGGGCTGGTTCGAGAAAGCCGGGTACCATCTCGTGGCCACGGCCCGGGAAGGGGAGCGCCGCCTCATCGCCGTCGTCCTCGGCGCAGGCGGGGAGCGGGCGCGAGAGGACATCGCCCTGCGCCTGCTCAACTACGGCTTCAAGAACTTCAAAGCGGTCTGGTTCTTCACGGCGGGGGCGGTGGTCAAGACCCTGCCCGTATGGAAGGGAACCGCGAACAGCCTGCGGGTGGTCGCCGCGGGTCCGGGAGTCGTGGCCATCCCAGCCGGAAACGGGAACACCCCGACCCTGGCGCTGGCACTGCCCCCTCGCGTCGTCGCCCCCGTCCGGAAAGGTGACCAGCTCGGCGAGGCCGTCATCAGCCAAGATGGGAAGGAGCTCAGGCGGGTTCCTCTGACCTCGGGCCAGGACATCCCCCAAGCCGGTTTCTTCAAGCGCCTCCTCCACGGCTTCCTGCTCCTGTTCGACTAGTACCCCTGTCGGAGGCCCCCATCCCTTGACAAAACCCCCGCAGTACCGCTATAGAAGACTCTCCCCAGCCACGGAGATGCTGCCGGAAAGGAGGTAAGGACCCTGGTCGCTGCTCCCGTCGAGGAAACCTGTTTCTGATGACAAGGAGGGACACCCATGCGCAGGATGGTGGTGAACAGTCTCGGATTGATGCTCGTCCTGACCCTGCTCCTGCCGGCCACGGGCTGGTCGGCCAAGATTATCCGGAACGACTACTTCATCGATGCGGTGGACCCGGGGATCAAACTCTTCGTCCGAGAGAAGCTGCCAAAGGGGATGACCACCTTCACAAAGGAGAATGTGGTCCTCTTCGTCCACGGCGCGACGTTTCCATCAACGCCCGACTTCGACCTCCAGTACAAGGATTACTCCTGGGTCGACTGGATGGTGAAGCGTGGCTACGCGGTATACCTCTTCGACAAGCGCAATTACGGCTTCTCCACCCGGGAGAAGGGCATGGATGAGCCCCGGGGGGCAAACAAGCCCCTCTCGCGCTCCTACCTGGTGATCCGGGATATCGGGGCGGTCGTGGATCACATCATCCAGAAGCGGGGGGTCGACCGGGTCACGCTGATCGGCTGGTCCTGGGGGGCCATGACCGCTGGCTACTACGCAAGCCTACACAGCGAGAAGGTCGCGAAGCTCGTTCTGTACGCACCGGCTTACGCCTTTCCGCTGCACACCAACCTCGGTCCCGGGTCGAAGCTTCAGAACAGGCGGAAGCCCTACGAGTTCAACTACGGTGTGGGGGCCTACCGCCTCGCCACCGCCAAGGGGATCCAGGGCCGATGGGATGGTGAAATCCCCGCCAAGGACAAGTCCCTTTACCGAGAGCAGGCCGTCGTGGACGCCTTTGCGCAGGCCTGCCTCGAAGCCGACCCCACCAGTAATACCCGGACGCCACCCAGCGCGCGGGCCCCGAATGGCGTCCTCGAGGATACCTTTCACCAGTTGACCGGGCGGCGGATCTGGAACGCCAGCAGCATCTACGTCCCCACCCTGGTGATCGCCGGGGAGTTCGATACCTGGTCCTACCCGGAGGATCGGGCGGGGCTGATGCGGGACCTGACCAATGCCCCGGTCAAGAAACATGTCCTGATCAAGGAGGCGACCCACTTCGTCCTCTTCGAGAAGAAGCGCTTCGAATTCTTCGAAGCGATTCACAAGTTTCTCCAGGAGTAGCGGTCGCACAGGGGGCCAGGTGCTCGCACCTGGCCCTTTCTCTGTCCACCTGACCCAGCCATGAGGAGGTGACCTCTGCGGACCCCCAGGGACGCGCAGTGAGGACCGAAGTCAGCCCACCGGCGGGTAATGCCGCGGGAGACGGAGGGGCCTACCGCTGGCTGGCCAGCCTCTGCCTGGTAGAGCTCGGGACGATGCTGGTGATGATGAACTATTCGGCGGTGCTCCCGATCCTTCAGGTGGAGTGGGGGCTTTCCGGGAGCCAGGCGGGCACGATCTTTTCCGCGTACTGGGGAGGCTATCTCCTCGCCGTACTCCTCCTCACCACCCTCACCGACTACGTCAACCCCCGCCTCGTCTACGCCTGCTCCGCCCTCTGGGCTGGTCTCGCCAATCTCCTCTTCACCTTCGGCGCCGACGGATTCCTCTGGGGAGCGATCCTCCGTGCCCTGACCGGACTGGGCCTCGCTGGCACCTACGCCCCGGGGATGAAGCTCGTCGCCCAGCGCTTCCCGGCCAAACGGCGAGGCTTCGCCATCGGCTGCTATACGAGCTGTTTCGGCCTCGGGGGAGGCCTGTCCCTGTTCCTCTCCGGCTGGTTAACCGCCGCGGGGGGATGGCAGCGAGCATTCCTGGTCACCTCCTTCGGTCCCCTCGCCGCAGGCCTCGTCGCCCTCTGGATCCTCCGGGGGATCCCCAAGCCGGCGCCGACCAGCCGCCTCTCGGTCAGTCGGCTCCTTCGCAATCGGCCTGCGCTCCTGACTACCGCCGCCTACATGGCCCACGGCTGGGAGCTCTTCGGCTTTCGGGCATGGCTGGTCGTCTTCCTGGCGGCGCGGCTCACCGAGACCGGGACCCCCCTGGTCCTCGCCACTGATTTCGCTTCGCGCAGCGCTGGCGTGATCACCCTGGCGGGTGCCCTCGCCAGCGTGACGGGAGGTTGGCTGTCGGACCGACTGGGACGGACGACCATCATGCTGCTCGCCTCAAGCACCAGCGCAATTCTGTCCATTCTCCTCGGCTGGCTCTTCTTCCTGCCCATGGGTCTACTCCTGGGGATTGTGAGTCTCCTGGGAATCATGATCATGCTCGACTCCTCGACGATCTCCACCACCATCACCGAGGCGGCAGACCCAGACCACCTCGGTGCAACCATCGCGCTCTACTCCTTCCTCGGATTCCTCGCGGCGATGGCTGCCCCCGCGGTCTTCGGGTTCATCCTCGACCTGACCAACCCGGTACCATCCGGTGGGCAGAGCGGCCTGGCTGATCAGTGGGGATGGGCCTTCACGGCCTTGGGGATCGGTGGCGGGCTCGTCCCGGTCGTCGCCCTCACGCTGCGGCGGCACCGCAGCAGGCGAATCCCGCTCTCTTGACCTCTCCCCCGCCTCCTGGGGCCTACGGCGGCACGGCCGGAAGGCGGCGAATCCGCACCCGGCGCACGAGCTCCGCCCAGATCCGGGGATCTTCCTGACCGATCACCCACGCCGAAAACCCCCGCAGACCGTACGTGTCCAAGAGCTGGAGCTTTGCCTGAAAGCTCCGTACA
>JBHIAD010000127.1:0-4774 GCA_046758405.1 Methylomirabilales bacterium (SeqCode) | reverse complement strand
TGAGCACCCCCCAGGCGGAGGGGAGCCTCTCCCCTCCG
Organism: Methylomirabilales bacterium (SeqCode); assembly: GCA_046758405.1. Lineage (GTDB taxonomy): Bacteria > Methylomirabilota > Methylomirabilia > Methylomirabilales > CSP1-5 > JBHIAD01. Next base: position 4,736 of record JBHIAD010000127.1, on the reverse strand, counting down.
ACCCCTCAGTGCCCCTCCCGGTACCTTGGTGCTCTTCGGAGAGGCTAGTTGGAGGGGCACTAGTAGAGGTCAGTGAAGTGTCCCCGGCGCGGGGCGACTTCATCGTACTCGAGCTTGTACCGTCGGAGCTTTTTATACTCTTGTTCGATCGCCTCATGCCGGAGGGGCATCTCCCGCCAGAGCTGGACGATCTTGTGGGCGACCGGCCGGGACGCCTTGATGATCTCCAGCCGTCGCCCGCTCGTCTCCGACAAGGGCTGTTTCTCCAGCAGGGCGATCAGGCCTTCATCATCCCCCTTCTCGGCTAAGGCCTCGGCCACCTCACGGGTCTCGGTCCCCGCGTCCTCCGGCAGCAAGCTCTTCAACTCAAGGATGCGATAGGATGTGTACAGGAGTTCCTTGCTTTCCACCGATCTTGTCCTCCAGGAAATCACGCTGGTCCATGCCAGATGCCCACCTCTTGTCGTCGATGATGGTGACCCGCGACAAGGGAAAAAATGGACCCCGAGCCACGTCCTCCGGGGATCGAGGGTCGTCCCCTATCCCTTGATGTTGCCGATGGGCCGGAGTCGGGCCACCTTGCGGGAGATCCCGATCCGGTCCACCGCTTCGACCACATCGGCGATGTCCTTGTAGGCGAAACCCGCCTCCTCGGCAAGGCCGGCGAAGGAGGCGGCCCGGACGTAGATCCCTCGCCCCTCCATCGCTTTCAAAAGCTGCTGCCCGTGCACCCGCTTCTTGGCGGCGGTCCGGGACATGGTGCGCCCGGAGCCGTGGGCCGTCGTGCCGAAACTCTCCGTAACGGCCCGGTCGGTCCCCACGAGCAGGTAGGAACCCGTCTCCATCGAGCCCCCAATGATGACCGGCTGGCCAATCGGTCGGCACCACGGGGCGAGTTCGGCCCGGCCGGGGCCGAAGGAGCGGGTCGCCCCCTTGCGGTGCACGAGGAGATCCCGCTCTTCCCCCGCAGCCCGGTATCGCTCCACCTTGGCGATGTTGTGGGCGACGTCGTAGACGACCTCGAGGCCGAGTGCCCGGGGGTCGCGCCCGTAGACGTCGGCGAAGACCTCGCGCACCCGATGGGTGATGACCTGCCGGTTGGCGAAGGCGCTGTTGGCCGCACAGGCCATGGCCCGGTAATAGTCCTGGCCCTCGGGAGAGCGGAAGGGGGCGCAGGCCAGCTCCCGGTCCCGGATCACGATGCCGTAACGGCGCATGGCTCGATCGAACACCTGTAGATAGTCCGTCGCCACCTGATGTCCGAATCCCCGGGACCCGCAGTGGAACATGACGACCACCTGATGGTCCCGGTCGAGGCCCATCTGTCGGGCGAGGTCCCGGTCGTACAGATGCTCGGGATCGAGGACCTGGATCTCGAGGTAGTGGTTCCCCGAGCCAAGGGTCCCGAGCTGATTGATCCCCCGCTTGATGGCCCTGTCGCTCACGGCACCCGGGTCCGCCCCGGCGATCCGTCCGTTGTCCTCGATGTGGGCAGCGTCCTCACCCCAGCCATAGCCCTTGCGGATGCACCAGAGTGCGCCATCGATCATGACCTGCCGGAAGTCATCTTCGCTCAGGCGCAGCAGTCCCTTGCCGCCCACGCCACAGGGGATCGCCTGAAAGAGGCGGTTGACAAGCTGATGGAGATGCGGCCGGACCTCGTCCGCGGTCAGATTCGTCCGGAGCAGACGCATCCCGCAGTTGATGTCAAACCCGATCCCCCCCGGGGAGATCACCCCTTCCTCCGGATCCATGGCGGCCACCCCGCCGATGGGGAACCCGTAACCCCAGTGGCCATCTGGCATGCAGAGGGCGTACCGCTGGATCCCGGGCAGGCAGGCGACGTTCGTCACCTGCTCGAAGACCCCCTGATCCATCTCCCGGAACAGTTTCTCGGTAGCGTAGATCCGCGCCGGGACTCGCATTCCCTCCTTGACCGTGGGCGGGATCTCCCAAACCGCTTCTGCCACCTGCTTCGCCTGCACAACCATCACCCCTCTCGCTCAGACGTCGAGCACGACTCGGGCCCACCAGCCCCCCCTCCGCTGTTCCAGGGCGAAGAGGTGGTACGTCGCTGCCTTCACGTCGGCGGCCAGCCGCATCCGCTGAGGATCGATCGGTTCTCCCAGGATGCGGGCCCCGAGCCGGGACCGGGGGTCCCGTGAAACATGCACCTCGAACCGGGAGAAGAGGAGTCCCTCGGCATCCTTGAGGTAGATCAGTTCCCCCAACCATTCGAACAGGAGCGCCTCCAGGCCGTCCGCCTCCAGGGTGAGCCGCCGCTCCACAACGGGACGGATATCCCGGGGATCGACCATGGTTTCCGTGAGAGCGAGGGCTGCTGCCTCGAAGAGGGTGTCAAGATCCTCTCCTTCGGCTTCGAAGGCCACATCGGCAATCGCCACCTCTTCGAGGAACCGATAGGGGGACACCCCCCCTCCTGGCTGGATAGGAAATCCGCAATTTTCAAATAGTTAGCCTCATAGGTATTGTACCTCCAATCGGTGGGGAAGGTCAATGCGAGCCTGGAAGGGACCGCCGCCTATTGCAGAAGAGTGTGACATTAGGATAAAGAGGAGCGAAAGGAGCCGGCATGCCTGACACTGTCCTCTTTGTGCTTCTCCTCTGTTTTACCTTCATCTTGGGATTGGGGCTTGGCATGGCCGTGGCGGAGATGCGCCGTGGCCGGATATCCAGCACCCCTCCAAGCGGGCGGGATGCGGCCCGTGCGGGGCTCGGAACGCCCGAGCCGGCGGATGACGAGCTGCTCCTGTTCGACCGGGTGACCGCCGGCCTCTCGGCGCTTCCCCTCGTCGAGGATCCAGCGCGCTACCCCGAAGCCGAGGAGCGGGTGATGGCCGAGGTGGCCGCGCGCTACGGGTTGACTCCGGCAGAGGTCCAGCAGATTTACCGAAGGGTTCGGGCCTTCAAGTTTCCCGATCTCACCGAGGGCAGCTGACCTTCGACGGGAGCCTGTCGGGAGGCCTGGACGATTTCCAGGACCTCGGCGGGGGTTTCGGCCTGCTTGAGGATGTCGAAATCCTCGGGCGAGATCCGTCCCTGGGCCAGGGGGATTCTTCGGAGCCAGCTGAGGAGTTCCCGCCAGTACTGGCCACCCACCAGGATGACCGGGAAGGGCCGGATCTTCTCGGTCTGGATCAGAGTCACCGCCTCGAAAAGCTCGTCGAGGGTCCCGAAACCGCCGGGGAGGATGACGAAGGCAACGGAGTACTTGACGAACATCACCTTCCGAACGAAGAAGTAACGGAAATTCAAGAGGCGGTTCACGTAGGCATTGACCGGCTGCTCCTGCGGAAGGAGGATGTTGAGCCCGACCGAGACGCCCCCGGCTTCGTGAGCCCCCTTGTTGGCCGCTTCCATGATCCCTGGCCCGCCCCCGGTGATGACCGAGAAGCCTCCGGTGACCAGGTGGCGGGCAATCTCGGTTGCGAGGCCGTAGTACGGGTCTTGCGACGTTGCACGGGAGGAGCCGAAGATGGAGACGCCTGGAGGGATCTGGGCGAGGGTTCCGAACCCCTCGGCAAATTCTGTCACGATCCGCGAGAGACGGCTTGCATCATCCCCGTTAGGGAGGGTGAAATTGGCAGGGTACTCGATCATCGGAGAGTCCTTTCCAAGAGGTGAACGTAAAGTATATCACACATATTCTTGTGGTATAGGGGGAGACCTCGGCGCAAAGCCCCCTTGGGTCTTCGGCCAGCCGCCCGATCACGTTGCATGCGCCGTGCCACATAAGCATCCGTACAGTTTGCAACTTTTGGCCGAGTTGTTAAGCTAAAGACCTCCCGCATGGGCCGCGGCCCTCCTCGGGAGTACCCTCGCCTGGAGGCGTCGAACCGTGGATGTAGACCCGGATTTGGTCCAACGTGTCATGCCCGCCGTGGTGGCGCTCGACGTCCGGGTCCGCGCCGGACATCCCTCCATCGCCATCCTAGGGGAGGAGCGGATGGGGTCCGGGACCCTGGTGGACAGTGGCGGTTATATTCTGGCGGTCAATTATGTCATCCTGGGGGCAGAGACCGTCGGGGTAACCCTGATCGATGGGCGTCAGTTCCAAGCTCGGGTCGTGGCTCGGGATTACGAAAGCGGCATGGGGCTTTTGAAGATCCCTCCCAAAGATCTCGCCGCGATCCGGCTTGGTTCTTCTTTCGACCTGTGCCTCGGGCAAGAGGTCTTTCTCATCGGGGCGATCGGGGGAACGGAACGCCGGGTGACCAATGGGGTCGTCAGCTATCTCGGGGAGTTCGAGGCCCACTGGGAGTTCGCGCTGGACAAGGGGGTTGGGCTGACGACGGTCAACCCGGGCTTTGGAGGGGCGCCGGTCTTCGACCTTGCGGGCCGGGTGGTCGGCATCACCTTGGTGAATCTGCCCGAGCTGCTCCGGTCCACCCTGGCGGTACCGATCGAGCGCTATCAGCTCCACCGGACTGAGCTGCTCGAATTCGGTCGGATCCGCAGTCGGCCGGAGCGGGCCTGGGTCGGCGTCTATGTCCAACCGGCGGCCGGAGGGGCTCTGGTCGGGGGGCTGGTTCCCGGCGGCCCCGCGGATCAGGCCGGGCTGCTGGAAGGGGACATGATCATCGCCGTCGATTTCTGCACCATCGAGAACCGGCGAGACTTTTACGAAGAATTATGGAAGCATCATCCGGGCGAGGCCCTCGTACTCAAGGTGTTGCGGGACGGAGCGGTTGACATCATGACGGTGATTGCGGGGA
>JBHIAD010000126.1:0-4792 GCA_046758405.1 Methylomirabilales bacterium (SeqCode) | reverse complement strand
CGTAGAAGGGCTCGAGATCGGGGGTCAGGAAGACGGTCAAGGGCCAACCCCCCCGGACCCCCAGGAGCTGGACGGCAGTCTGGTAGATCTGGTCCAGGTCGGGCCGCTCCTCCCGGTCCACCTTGATGCTGATGAAGGATCGGTTCATCAGCTCCGCTATGGCCTCGTCCTCGAAGCTCTCGTGCTCCATGACGTGACACCAGTGGCAGGCCGAGTACCCGATGCTGAGGAGGATCGGTTTGTCCTCGGCCCGCGCGCGGCTGAGGGCCTCAGGCCCCCACGGATACCAGTCCACCGGATTCCCCGCGTGCTGCTGGAGATAGGGACTTGGCTCGAGGGCAAGGCGGTTCTGGTGCGTGGTCATGTGTACCCCTGGGGTGAGGGTGAGCATCCAGGCGCTTGATAGGTTCAGTATACCTCCCAGGGGGATTTCCGTCATCCGACTTTACCGGGAGAGGTTCCTGGGCCAAGGTAGTCCAGGAGCGCTTGGCTGAGCTTCGCCTCCGCGCCGACCAGGAAGTGGTCCCCTTCGAGTAGGACCAGCCTTTTGGGATCACTGAGCCTGGCGAAGAACCCCTCGGGGTCAGGACAGAACTCGTCCCGGGTTCCCGCGATGACGAGCTTCGGCCCAGCGTACTTGTGAAGGAAGGCCAGCGGAAAGAGATGAGCCGGCGGAGCGATAAGGATCAAATCGCCGGCCGGAGGGCCCTGAGTGGCGGTCCGTGCGGCGACATAGGCGCCGAAGGAGAATCCGACCAGAACGACCTGCGCGGAATCAAGTCCTTCGGCGCTTCCCAGGTACGCGATGGCCGCGCGGACATCTTGGACTTCTTCTACCCCCGCCCCAAAACGCCCCCCGCTCCTGCCGGCCCCTCGGAAGTTGAAGGCCACGGTGGCGAGGCCAGCGTCCTGACAGGCGACCTCCGCTCGCCGAATCACCCGGTTGTCCATTGTGCCCCCATACAGGGGGTGTGGATGACAGCAAACCGCTCCTCTCCGCCCGCGCCCGGGCGTATACCGGCCCTCCAGGGGCACACCGTCGGAGGCCTCGAGCCAGATGCGGCGTGGCGTGGGCACGGAAGCCCTGCTCCACTCTGTGGTGCTCGCGCGGTTTGCAAGACGGCACAAAGGGCGGGGCCTCCAAGGCCTCGCGTTACGGGCGAGCAGTATCATCGGAACACACAGGCTCTGTCAAGCCGCGCGACTTGCTCAACGGCAATGGGTCATCAGGCCGCGAGTCCAAAATCCGCTTGACAATCGCAGCGACCACTCCGTAGATTTGGGCGTCCCGCCGGTCTCACGAACCATTACCGTGACGCATGGAAGCGAGAAGACCCCCGCTGACCTGTCAGCCGAGGGCCGGGGCCTTCGACCCGCATGCCATGCGATTCTCAGGTACGAGAAAGGGAGGAGGAAGCTCCGTGAAGCCAAAGGTCCTTGTCACACGGAAGATCTTCGACGAATCGCTGGCGATGGTCGCCAGGCACTGCGATGTGGAGTCGAACCAGCGCGATATCCCCTTTACCCCCAAGCAGCTCCTGCAGAAACTCAAGGGGAAGGATGGCGTCGTCTGCCTGTTGACCGACATCATCTCCGACGGGGTGCTGGCCAAGAACCCGCAACTGAGGATCGTCTCGAATGTGGCCGTGGGCTACAACAACATTGACGTGAAGGCGGCCACGCGGCGGGGGGTGATGGTGACCAACACCCCGGGCGTCCTCGACGATACCACGGCGGACTTCACCTGGTGCCTGATCCTGGCTACGGCCCGAGTCCTCATCGGGGCCGACCGGACCTTCCGGTCCGGGAAGTGGAAGGGCTGGGGGGTCATGCAGTTCCTGGGACACGACGTACACCACAAGACCCTGGGCATCTGCGGACTGGGCCGGATCGGGAAGGGGGTGGCCCGGCGGGCCCGGGGCTTCGACATGCGGATTCTCTACACCGATGTCCAGCGGGCCCCAGAGGCCGTGGAGCAGGAACTTGGGGTGACCTACGTCGACAAGAAGACCCTCCTGCAGGAGTCGGACATCGTGACCCTGCACGTCCCCCTCTTCGCCGAGACCACCCACTACGTCGGGGCTCCCGAGCTGAAGCTGATGAAGAAGACCGCGATTCTCATCAATGCGTCTCGGGGCCCTGTGGTGGATGAGAAGGCGTTAGTGAGGGCGCTGAAGGAGGGCTGGATTGCGGCGGCAGGGCTGGATGTCTACGAGAAAGAGCCCAAGCCGGCCCCGGGCCTCACCAAGCTCCCCAACACGGTCCTGGCCCCCCACGTGGCCAGCGCCTCCATCGAGACCCGCCGGAAGATGTCCAATATGGCGGCCGCCAACTGCGTGGCCGGCCTGACGGGGCAGCGCCCGCCGAACCTGGTGAACCCGGAGGTGCTGGCACAGCGATAGCGGCCAGGGGCTTTGACCCTCTTGCCATGCAAATGACCGGACAAGGGCACGGGAGGCAAGAGCTCCGCGAAGCCAACGCCTCATCACCCGGAAAATCTTCCTGGAAGCCCTGGCCCTGGTTACTAGGCCCTGAAGCACGGTCTGATCGCTGGGGCGAGGCCTGAGGTGTTCCACGGGACGGGGGCGGAGGGTCAGCGGAGGGAATCGGACGCGATTGAGCGAAAGAAGCCGTGCGGAAGGAGGCCCTCATGACAGCGAAGCCGGCGCTCGGGTTCATCGGGCTGGGGATCATGGGCAAACCCATGGCCAAGAACCTGCTGAAGGCCGGATACCCGCTCACCATCTTCAACCGCAGCCGCCCGGCTATGGACGAGCTCAAAGGGGCGGGGGCGTCCGTTGCGGCCTCGTCGCAAGCCGTTGCCGAAGCCTCCAACGTGATCCTGACCTGTCTCCCGAACTCCCCAGATGTCGGGCAGGTTGTCCTCGGTCCGGCGGGTGTCCTCGAGGGGGTGAGGCCTAAGTCGGTCCTCATCGACATGAGTACCATCGCCCCCCTGGTTTCTCAGAAAATCTACGCGGCGGCCCAGGCAAAGGGCGTGCGGGCCCTCGACGCCCCGGTGAGTGGCGGCGAGAAGGGTGCGATGGAGGGGACCCTCTCCATCATGGTGGGAGGGGATGAGGAGGTTTTTCGAGAGGCGCTTCCGATCTTTCAAGCCATGGGCAAGACGATTACCTATATGGGACCGGCAGGATCGGGGGGCTTCACCAAGCTGGCGAATCAGATCATCGTGGCCATCAACCTGACCGCCCTTGGGGAGGCCATCACTTTGGGAACAAAGGCGGGACTCGATCTCGAACGGATGCTCGGCGCCCTGGGCGGGGGCCTGGCAGGCAGTCGGTGCCTGGAACAGAAGCGGCCGAATTACCTGAATCATCGCTACCAACCCGGGTTCACGGTGGACCTGCATTACAAAGACCTCGGGCTGATCAGCGAGACGGCGCGCGCCCTCGGCGTCCCCGTGCCCACCACTGCCCTGGTGCAGGAATTCTTTGCCGCCCTGCGCGTACGAGGTCGCGGCGGTCTCGATCATTCCGGCGTGGTCACCCTCTTCGAGGACCTCGCCGGGGTTCAGACGGGGAAGTAATCAGACCCCAGAATTTCAACACACATATTCCTTTATTAATAGTGGCTTAAATTGTACGTATTAACTAATTACTTTAGATTAAGCGACTCTTTGCTCCCCCTATTACGGACGCCCTGGTCAGCTACGCGGCCCTAACCAGCGCTGCGGGCTCCAAGACCGGCTGAGGCCTCTGAACAGTGATGACTTCACGAGAAGCAGCTGGACAGCGTGCGATTAAGCCCCCGGCTTGACGAACCAGCAATGATGGTGGTATAATTACATCATGGTGCGTACTCAAATACAGCTACCAGAGGATCAGTACCGCCGCCTGCGGCAGTGGGCGCGACGGCTCGGCATCTCGCTTTCCGAAGCGGTCCGACGCTGCCTGGCTGACCGGCTGAGCCTGGAGGAAAGCGCCCCGCCACACCGGGACCGGGTGCGCTCGGCACTGGCGGTGTGCGGGCGGTACGCCGACCCAGAGGGGCCATCCCGCGTCGCCATGGACCATGACCGCCACCTGGCGGAGGCGTACCGCCGGTGAGCGCCTTTGTCGATACTTCCGGGCTCTATACCCTGCTCGTCTCTACCGAGGAGAGACACGCGGAGGTCCTCCGGGCCTTCCGCCGTCTGCTGGAACGAGGACGCACCCTGCGCACTACCTCCTACGTGATCGTGGAAACGGTTGCCCTACTCCAGCATCGAATTGGCCTCCCGCCCGTCCGGGACTTCATCGAGCATCTCGTGCCGCTGCTCTCGATCGAGTGGGTCTCGGAGGCGCTGCACCGAAGAGGCGTCGAGCGGTTGGTGCGGGAAGATCGCCGGCACCTGAGCCTGGTAGATTGCGTGAGCCTGGAATTCATACGCTCGCGGGGCCTGCGCGACGCCCTTACCTTGGACACCCATTTCGCGGAAGAGGGATGCCGGCTCCTGCCTCCAACGCGCCCGTGACCGAAAAGGGTACCGGACACCTATTTGCCGCTCGGTAAACGCGCGCGCCTGAGTCACATTGTTAGGTAGCAGATATACACCCTATCGCCGATGCTGTATGATGCACGCATCCCTGAGTCAGAACGCCACCAACTCGCCATGTTGGTTGGTCGTCATTTGGATGCCGTTGACACCGATCAGTGGGCCGTCCAAATCCGCACCGGCGACCTGACCCTGAGCATCGTTCCCGAAGAAATCGCCACTCCTGATGATGAGCATCCACACGCAGACGTGACGCGACCGAAAATCGTTACTGCCACCGAGGCAAATCACGCAGGG
>JBHIAD010000125.1:0-4806 GCA_046758405.1 Methylomirabilales bacterium (SeqCode) | reverse complement strand
TGCACCCCCGACGAGGCCAGGAGGGTCCGAAGGCGTCCGTGAATTGCCGCGAGACCGGTCTCGGTGTACAGCCCACGCGCGACTCCGGACTGATTCGTCACGACGAGTAGAAGAAAACCCGCCTCCTGCAGGACCCGTAGCCCCTCTATGACGGTCGGAAGGAGGATGAGCTCCTTCGGCGTGGTGACGAAACCGATGTCTCGATTGAGGGTACCATCTCGGTCCAGGAAGACCGCCTGTGTCTTCAAGTTCCTGTGGCTCAATAGTTAAAGTATCCTCTGACGCTATATCGCAAATAGCTCTGTTACAGCTGTCATAACACCATCGATATCAATACCTCTCATGCAACGATGATCAATCGGACACTCTCGGAGATGGCACGGGCTGCACGGCACTGGGTGCCTGAGAACCCGGCTCTGTGAACTGAGCGGGCCGGTTTCAACCGGATCCGTCGGACCGAAGATGGCTACGAGGGGGGTTCCCACAGCGACAGCCACGTGCATCGACCCGGTGTCGTTGGTCACGTACAGGCGACAGCGCCGGATGAGGGCGCCGAGGGTTTGCAAGTCCGTCTGGCCGGAAAGGTCGATCACGCGGTCTTGGCGGGTCACCGCGCGCTGCACCTCCTGCGTGACCTTGCGGTCTTCGGTGGTTCCCGTGAGCACCACATAGCTGTCCCACTGTCCAACCAGGCGATCGGCCAACAGGGCGAAGCGTCCGGGAAACCAGCGCTTGGCCGGCCCATAGGTCGCCGCCGGGTTGAGACCGAAGAGCATGGCGTTGTAAGGGCTCCCTGCCCCTTCGATCAACTCAGCCGCTTTTGCCTCAGCCTCAGGGCCGATCGGCATATTGAGACATCGTTCCCCAGGGTCCCAGCCGAGCCCCTTCAGAAGGTCCCGATAGTAATCGACCTGGTGTCTCCCCGCTTTGGATTCTACCGGCACGGCTCGGCTCAGCAGCCACCCGCGTCCCTGGGCACTGTAACCGACGCGGTGAGGAATCCCGGCCATGCGGGCGAGCAGAGCCGCCTGGAAGGCGTTTTGGAGGAGGATCGCGAGATCGAAGCGTTCCCGTCTCAGTGCTGCGGCCAGGGCCAAGAGTCCGGCAAATCCTTTGTGGCGCCCCTTGCTTTCGTAGGAGAGGATCTGGTCCACGTTCGCGTTGTACCGGAACACTGCCTCGACCCGGGGTTTGACGAGAAGGCTGATCCGTGCATGGGGAAAGGTTCGGCGAATCCCCGCCAGGGCCGGGGTCGTCATGAGGGCATCGCCGACCCAGTTGACCCCTCGGATCAATAGCTTCCGGACCTGCTGTGGGTCGATGTCCATCTACCGGTCCTTCCGTCCCTGGGCTTCAGTGCGACCCGCCATGTTCGCAGCGGTCTCAGCGCTCGCCCTCCGGGCGCGTCTTCCAACGCCGATGGACCCAGAACCACTGATCGGGGCTCCGGCGGATAAACTGTTCGATCGCCTTCGTGATGGTGCCAGTCGTGGCAACGGCGTCCTGTCGGACCTGGCCTGTTGAGACGACCGGGATCTCTTCACCGAACTCGAGGCAGAATCGCCCCGGGCCCACCCGACCCACGACGACCGGCACGATCGGGGCCTTGCTGCGCATGGCCAAGAGTGCGGCCGCTGGCGTCGTGCAGGCAGGATGCCCGAAAAACTCGACAAAGACCCCTTCTTCGCGGGAGACATTCTGGTCAACAAGGATGCCGACCCCTCCGTTTTCCCGCAGATGCTTGAGCAACCGTGGCATCGCCCCTTTCTTCTCTAGCGTAGCCCCCCACCGGGCACGCTGCGCCCGAAGACGGCCCTCGATGTATGGATTGTCCATGCGGCGGGTGACGCCAAGGAGTGGGTGGCCCAGGAAGACTGGGGCACAGGGTAGGTATTCCCAGGGGCCGAAGTGGGCCGTAGCGTAGATGATCCCCCGGCCGCGTTCCCAGGCCCGCCGCTGGTGTTCCAGACCGGTGACGGTAATCCGCCCGGCGATGTCCTCACGGCTGAGTCGAGGGAGACGGCAGGTGTCGAGGAGGGTCCGCCCAAGGTTGGCAAAGACCGCCCGGGCGAGTGTTTCGCGTTCCTCAGGCTCGAGGGCGTCTCCGAAGGCCAGGGCGAGGTTGTCGAGAGCTATCTGTCGGTGTCGATGATCCAGCCGGTACCAGAGTGATCCAATCTGTCCCCCGATCGCATAGGCGGCTTGCCAGGGAAGGGAGGAGAGGGAAGTGGCCAGGGTGAGGACCAACCCGTATTCGATCGCATCCGTGAGCCGCCGCATCCCCCTGCTCACGGCACCCCTCTCCCGACCAGTCCGTTGAGGGCAGCCTGGAGCGCTTCTTGTCCCGCCTGAACTTCCAGGGAAGCGGCAAGCACCAAGAGGGGTATCGGACACGGGAGCCGTCGAAGCCGGACCTCGTCCTTTTTCGTTGTCACCAGAGCTCCTGCCCCACGCCGACGCGCTCCAGCAACAAGCCGTTCGAGGTCCCGGCCTGAGTACCGGTGATGGTCGGGAAAAACCCGGTAGCCGGCAAGCCTGGCCCCAACCTCCTGGAGGGTTCGGTGAAAACTCTCGGGGTTCCCGAGGCCGGCAAAGGCCAAGACGGGCTCTTCCCGGAGGCGACTCCAGGGATGGAGGGTCCCCGCCGCTGGTTCTTCCAGCCCCACTGCTCGGTAGGATGCCTGACAGATGGGTGCGTGAGGATTATGCCGCCGCACAGCAGCGAGGAGGGTGGAAAGATCGGTCCCCTCCTCTACTCCGGTGATCACGACGATGTCGGCGCGCGACATGGCACTCCGAGGTTCCCGGAGGAGTCCGCGTGGGAGAAGGGCGCCATATCCGAAGGGATTCCGGGCGTCCAGAAGCAGGATGTTCAGGTCTCGCGCGAGCCGGAGGTGCTGGAACCCGTCGTCCACGAGGATCAGATCAGCCCCGAACCGGCCAATTGCTTCGCGACAGCCTGCCACACGGTCAGCGGCCATGAGCACCGGGACAGTGGGCAAGCGTTCGGCAACCACCTGCAGCTCGTCACCGACCTCGGGATAGGAGGCCAGGATGGCCTTCCCGTCTGAGACAACCAGCAGGTGTCCCTCGCGTTGCCCGCCGTAGCCCCTGGCCACGATGGCTACGCGGAACCCGCGCTGGAGCAGTAGGCGTGCCACGAGGAGCACAAAAGAGGTTTTGCCGGTTCCGCCTGCCGTCAAATGCCCCACCCTGACTACGCGGCCCGGAACCTGGCGCGCCTGGATCCAACCACGACGGTAGAGGAGCCCCCGAAGGCGGATGACGCCCCCGTATGCCCACGAGGCTGGCGCCAAGGCCATCCGGACGAGCGGTGGCAGTGGGCCGCGGCCCTCGTGGAGGATTCGTGGGTGAAGCTGCCTCATGTCTCCCCTCTGCCCACGAGGTACGGGGCAATGAGCTCGAGGGTGCGGTCCACGGCACCTCGGTTCCGGGCGAGGACCCGTCCGCCCGCTTCGCCCAAGTGGGCCGCCTCTTCCGGGTTTCGCAGGAGCGTGAGGAGTCGCGAGGTGAGTTCAGCGCTGTTGCGGACCAGGAACCCGGGATCCTCCTGGAGAAAGGCATCCGCGATCTCCTGGAAGTTGTGCATGTGGGGGCCGAAGAGGACCGCTCGCCGAAACTGGGCCGCCTCGAGCAGATTCTGGCCACCCCAGGGCACGAGGCTTCCGCCGATGAAGGCTACATCGCCCAGGGCGTAGAGCTGGGTCAGCTCACCGACGGTGTCGAGGAGGATCACGGCCGGCGGGACCGAAGGGTTGCCCATCGCGGTGCGGCGTAGCACACTCAGTCCGGCCCCCTTGACCAAGTCGTAGACTTCAGCGCACCGCTCCGGGTGCCTGGGTGCGAGGATCAGCACTGCCGTGGGGAACTCCGTTTGAATTGCCCGAAAGGCCCCAATGAGCTCGCGCTCTTCACCTCGGTGAGTGCTACCGGCCACCACGACGGGACGTCCGGCGAGGATCCGCCGCCATCGTTGAATCTCCTCCCCGTCCGTAACCGGCGGGGCAAGATCGTACTTGAGGTTCCCGGTCACGAGGACCTTTGCGGGCGCTACACCGAGTTCGAGGATGCGGGCGGCGTCCACCTCCGTCCGCATGCCGAATCGTCCGAGCATTCCCAGGAGATCCCCGAGCCAGCGCCGAACCAGGCGGTAGCGCCGGTAGGAACGATCGCTGATTCTGCCGTTGTAGAGAAGAACGGGGATGTAGCGCGCGTGGCAGGCGGTGAGGAAGTTCGGCCAGATCTCGGCCTCGGTGAGCAGGACCAAGCGGGGACTGATTCCTTCGATCGCTCGGGCCACAGGGCCTGGGAAATCAAAGGGAAAATAGCACACCTGCACGAGGTCCCCCAGACGTTTCCGCGCCACCGCGCGCCCGGTGTCGGTCACGGTCGAGAGCACGATGGGGATCGCAGGGTACTGTCCCTGTAGTCGGCGGATGAGGATCTCGGCCACCATGACCTCACCGACGGAGACCGCGTGGACCCAGATGGGCGCCCGCCCGTGCAGGCGGGAGATCGTCACTGCTGGGTACCGACCGAGCCGTTCCCGCATCCCCTTGGCCAAGGACCTCCCTTTCCCGAATCGGAGAAAGAGCCGGGGCATCTGGCCCAGGAGGAAGCAGAAGAGGACGATATTATATAAACGCTTCATCTTCCCGCACGCAACGCTTGACTGCTCTTCCCCAATGCCCATGGATTCCCGAGCAGGTCATTCTGGTTGGATCACTTTCCGTCTCGTGCTACCCTCTCGGCTTCAATGGTGACACCGTGTAATCGCTCTTCGAG
>JBHIAD010000124.1:0-4813 GCA_046758405.1 Methylomirabilales bacterium (SeqCode) | reverse complement strand
CACGGTACCGTCCTCGCGGACCCCATTGGCCATCTCCACCACCCCCTCCCAACTCAGGATCCCGCCGTCCTTCTTGAGGCGGAAGAGCCGGGCGAGGTCCTGGACCCGGGCGAAGGGCTCGTGGGTCCCCCGGACCTCCGGGGGGAGGCCCAGGGCATTGGCGATCGCCGTGCTTTCGGTCTGGGCCTTACTCCCGTCCCGGAATGAGTTGAACATCTTCGGATTGAGGCCGAGCTGCTCGGCCTTGGCCCGGTTGTCGTCCGGCGTCGCATAGCGCTCTGGGGGGGCCATGAGGGTCCCGCGCCCCGCGGCGACGATCCGGAACCCGAGCCCCATGGCCCACTCGGCCATTTCGCACACCACGCCGGGCTGATCCCCTGCCGCCAGGGTGTAGATCACGCCCGCGGCGTCGGCCATCCGGCGGAAGAGGGGGCCGAGGACCACGTCCGTCTCCACGTTGAGCATGACCATGTGCTTGCGATGGAGCAAGGTCTCGTAGGCCACCCGCGCGCCGACCTCCGGGAGGCCCGTTGCCTCCACGACGGCGTCGAGTTCGAGCTGCGGGATCAGCAGGGCATCAGCGCTCGCGACGACCTTGCCACGGCGGATCGCATCATTGGCTGGGCCAGGATTGCCGGTCACCAGGATCTCGCCTCGATCAAGGCCATTTGCGGTAAAGGCGTTGAGGCCCCGCTCCTCCACGATATCCGCGATCGCGACGACCGCCATCCCCGGGATGGTGAAGATCTGGTTGACCAGCCCGGTCCCCATCCGGCCGGCCCCGACCAGGCCCACCCGGATCGGCTGCCCCTCGGATTCCCGTTCCATCAACTGTTTGAGAACCACCTGCGTCTCCTTTTGGATGCCCACCTCCGTTGGGCGAAGTCTAGCAGAAGCCGGGAGGGGGTCCCAGGGGAATTTGTCGTTGCCCGTGATGCAAAGGTGATCTATCCTCGCTCTCACTCTACCTCGGAGGCCGACAACCCGATGGCTGATCTCTTCAAGCGGCTCTGGGACATATTGGGTGCTGCCCTCACCTATCCGATTCTCCCTATTCGCTCGGCCATTCCGGTTCCGTTCCCTCCGGAGGCCTCCGAGGAAGAGGGGCGAGGGTAGAAGGGTTCGGTGCAGCCACAGGAAAGGCGGCGGCGCCAGCAGAGTTTGGGCATACAGGGGAGAGGCTGCATGACCGATCAGGAATATCGCACGGAGCGGGACTCCATGGGAGAGGTCCGGGTCCCGACCGGGAGTTACTACGGGGCCCAGACCCAGCGCGCGATCGAAAACTTTCCGGTGAGTGGCCTCCGGTTCCCCCGGAACTTCATCCGGGCACTGGGACTGATCAAGCGGGCTGCCGCGGAGGTCAACCGGGATCTCGGGCTGCTTCAGTCCCGAGTGGCCGACGCGATCGTGCGGGCCTCCAATGAGGTGATCGCG
This sequence comes from Methylomirabilales bacterium (SeqCode), assembly GCA_046758405.1. Taxonomy (GTDB): domain Bacteria; phylum Methylomirabilota; class Methylomirabilia; order Methylomirabilales; family CSP1-5; genus JBHIAD01. Next base: position 3,376 of record JBHIAD010000124.1, on the reverse strand, counting down.
GGGACCCTGGACCACCAGTTCGTTCTCGATATCTTTCAGACCGGTTCCGGGACCTCGACCAACATGAATGCCAACGAAGTGATCGCCAACCGGGCGATCGAGCTGCTTGGTGGGCGGATTGGGACGAGGGAGGTGCATCCCAACGACCACGTGAACCTCGGGCAGTCCTCGAATGACGTGATCCCCACCGCGATCCATGTCGCGGCCCTGATGGATATCCATGAGCGACTTCTGCCGGCCCTCATGCGTCTTCGGGAAACGTTGAGTGAGAAGGCTTGTGCCTTCGACGAGATCATCAAGATCGGTCGCACGCACCTGCAGGACGCGACCCCGGTCCGGTTGGGCCAAGAGTTCGGGGGCTACGCCCGACAGGTCGAGCTGGCCATCGAGCGCCTCACCCGGGCCCAGGGCCCCTTGGCGGAGCTGGCCCTGGGCGGGACAGCGGTGGGGACCGGGATCAACACGGATCCCGGGTTCCCTCCCCGGGTCATCGCCCGCCTCGCTGAGGTGACCGGGCTCCCCTTTGTTGAGGCACAGAATCATTTCGAGGCGCAGGGGGCAAGGGATGCGGTGGTCGAGGTGAGCGGTGTCTTGAAGACGATCGCCGTCAGTTTGACCAGGGTTGCCAATGATATTCGGTGGCTTGCCTCTGGGCCGCGCTGCGGGATCGGCGAAATTGCCCTGCCGCCGGTCCAGCCTGGGTCCTCGATCATGCCGGGGAAGGTGAATCCGGTAATGAGTGAGGCGGTGTTACAGGTTGCAGCCCAGGTGATCGGCAATGACGTGACCGTGACGATCGGCGGGCAGGGAGGGATCTTTGAGCTGAACGTGATGATGCCGGTCATCGCTTACAACCTCCTTCAGTCGATCGAGTTACTCGCCAGTGTATCCCGGCTCTTCGCCGACCGGTGCGTGGCTGGGATTGAGGCAGACGCGGAGCGCTGCACCGCTCTTGTCGAAGGCTCGTTGGCCATGTGCACCGCCCTGGCCCCCGTCATCGGGTATGACGCCGCGGCCGAGATCGCGAAGGAGGCCTATGGGACCGGCAAGACCGTCCGCGAGATTGCTCGGGCCAAGCGGGTCCTCTCAGACATCGAACTCGATCGGATCCTTGATCCCAGCCGGATGACAGAGCCGGGGATTGCCGGGAAGGGGTAGCCACGAGGCGGTTCGACGGCGTGGAGTATACGATCACGGGTGATCGTTTCCAAGGGGTCCTGCCGATGGGCAAGGAAGGACGAGTGGTGGATGCGCGTCGCCTGGCGGGGAAGCGCCGCCAGCTCGTGACCCTCGTGCGGGAGTTCAGGCAGGTCGGGGTTGCCTTCTCGGGGGGCGTGGACAGCAGCTTGCTCCTGAAGGTCGCCGCCGACGTCTTGGGTCAAGACGCCGTAGTGGCGCTCACCGGCGTTTCGGCCAGCGTGCCGGAGGTGGACCTCGCCGAGGCCCGGACCCTGACGCACTCCTTGGGGGTACGTCATGTGCTCATCGAAACCGATGAGCTCACCCGGGAGGAGTACTGGAGGAACCCGGTGAACCGCTGTTACTTTTGCAAACAGGAACTCTATGAACGGCTTGTCCCGGTTGCCGCGGCCGCGGGTCTCCACGTGCTCTGTGATGGAACCAATGCGGAGGACCTCTCTGAGTACCGACCTGGCCGCCAGGCGGCGGTCGGGGCCGGAATTCGCAGTCCCCTTGCGGAGGTGGGATTGGTGAAGGCCGAGATTCGACAACTCTCGGCCCGACTGGGACTCCCGACTGCGGACAAACCGGCGGCCCCCTGCCTGGCATCCCGCATCCCCTATGGGCAGCCGGTGACCGTGAAGAAGCTGACCAGGATTGGCCGGGCCGAGGCGATCCTGCATGGCGCCGGGTTTCGGGTCTGTCGCGTGCGGGACCACCAGGGGGATCTTGCCCGGATCGAGGTTCCCCGCGAGGATCTCGGTCGGCTCCTCGCCCCCGATCGGTTGGGGCAGGTGACGGCTGCCCTCCGGGAGGTGGGGTACCGATCGATCACGGTGGACCTGGAGGGATTCCGGAGTGGCCGGCTGAATGAGGAGATCGCCACCCCCGCGCGGGGAACCCCGAGACCGTAGCCGTGTCATGCTTGCACCTTCCCGGTCCTTTCGGCTATGCTGCCTCCCATGTGTCAGGGTCGGTCGGCGGGGAGATGGGTCAGGTTCCGGTCTGAAGAGATTCGGCTAGGGTTCGGGTCTGCAGTGGAGAGAACCGGGAGGATCCTGATGAAGTGGAGCAGACAGCTTGGGGGAGGTGTCACGTTCACCCTGCTGGTCTTCTGCGGTGTGGGATCGGGGTGGACAGCTCAGCAGGATGATCCGGGGCGGGGGCAACAGCTCTACGTCGAGTACTGCCAGCAGTGTCATGGGACCGAGGGGAAGGGATGGGGCTGGGGAGTCAAGGTGCCCCCTCCGCCCATCCCCGTGGGTGACCTGAGCAATGCCGAGCGGATGAGGGAAGTGAGCGACGGGTACCTCTTCCAGATCATCAAGGAAGGGGGAGAGGCGGTCGGTCGCACCCGGCTGATGCCCGCGGCTGGACGGGTGATGAATGATGAGGAGATCCGTGGCGTCATTCGCTATATCCGAACCTTGAGCGGCACGCTGGCAAGGCAGAAGGAGGCCAAATAGACCCCCGGGGTTTGCTTGGAGCCGGGCAGGGGCGTCAGTTTCGTGGAACGGACAGTGGGGCAGAGGAGGATCGTATGAGCCGGCCAACTGGCGGGAGCAGGTGCGGTTTGATTGTTTTGATCGCGTGGACGCTCGTGATCTTCGCGCCGATCGACGATCAGGCGCGTGCCGACCTGGCAGGACACGAGTCGACCGGGCGGTTCCCCCATTCGATCGCCGTCGCAGACTTTAACGGCGACCGGCACCTTGATCTCGCAATCGCGGCCTCGGCCGAGCGGAAGGTCACGGTCCTCCTCGGCGACGGCAAGGGAGGGGTGATTCGCAACACCTCCTACTCGGTCGGGAGAGGTCCCACCTGGGTCACCGCAGGGGACTTGGACGGCGACGGGCATCCGGACCTCGCGACGGCTGACACTGGGGCGATGGGAGTGACCGTCCTCTTCAACGACGGCCGGGGGAACTTTTCTCGTCAGCAGACGGTCAAAGGGCTGAAGGCCCCCGTGTCGGCGGTGATCAGGGAGCACACGCGTAACGGGCTGAAAGACCTGGCAGTGCTGGATACCCTTATGTCCCAGCTGGTGCTCTTCCAAGGGATGGGCGGCGGGGCACTCCGGCAGGTGGGGACGTACCCGGTGGGAAAGTCTCCCCATATCCTGGCGGAGGTCGACCTGAACAGAGACAGGCTGCCCGACTTGATCGCGACGAGTCTGGGGCAGCACACCATCACCGTG